>JAJRWW010000040.1 GCA_024276595.1 Myxococcota bacterium | reverse complement strand
GCCGGGGAGCGGAAGGCTCCCAGGCTGCTGGGCAGGGCCACTGGCCTGCACCGTCCGCGGGCTACGCAGCGGCCGTAGTCAGCGCGGCTGACCTCCAGCCGGTCCAGGGCGAAGGTGGAGACCCAGATCTTGCGGAGGGGCACCTCCTCGTGCAGGAGCCTGGTGAGCAGGGGGAGAATGGACCGACGCAGCTCCAGGCGGGCAAACCGTCCAATGGCCGCCCGGGCCTGCCCCGGAGTGGATCCCTTTTGGAACCAGCCGCCAACGATGGTGATCATCCCGCCCTTGCGAGGCTTGACCACTGAGGTTTTGCCTGTCGGGACACCGCTCGTGGGGGTCGCCGCGGGCATCCCAGACAGTGGATCGAGCAGGGCGAAGAGCCAGAGAATGTGGATGAGCGTAAGCCCCGCGAGGATCGCGCGCGGCGGGCTCAAGGGGAGGCGTCTTGGGTGGCGGAGGCGTCCTCGGTGATGCCCCCGTCCAGTGGTGAGCAGTCGGAGGTCGGGCGGCAGACTCCCAGGGCCTCGTTGGCAGACACGCCGTCGAAGCAGCACACGAGCTCGTCTGCGCAGTCGTGCACGTTGGTGCAGGCCCTCCCCTCCTTCTGCTTGCAAGAGACCATGGGCCCGGCCAGGAGCACCGACAGGGCCAGCGCGAGCCACAGGCCCTTCGTGCGGGAGCCGGCGCAACTCACTGCGAGGCGTCCTGGGTGACCGAGGCGTCCTGGGTCACGGCAGAGTCTTGCTGAGGGGCGGCGTCCGGGAGGGCGGCGTCCGGGAGGGCGGCGTCCGGCTGCACGGCCGCGTCCGCCACCGAGGCGTCCTCGTTGCCAGCGGTGCAGGACTCCCGGCAGGTGTTGGAGCCCAGGCAGCACTGCAGACCGCTGGTGCAGTCCTGGTCCCACTCGCAGCGCTCCCCCTCCCCCTGCTTGCAGCCGGCCAGGGACGCGAGCGCCAGCGCTGCCGCCAGCGTCACCGTCAGTGTCAACCTACATACGTTCATGGGATCCTCGTACTTCGCTTCGCAATACTACCCCGGGCCGGCCCAGGGGACAAATTCCTGCCCGGCGACGGGTGCCCTACCCGTCGCCGAACTTCACGTCAACTATCTCCAGCTCTCGCATCCCTCCGGGCGACCTGAACTTCACGGTGGAGTCCACCTCCTTGCCGATGAGGGCCCGGGCGATGGGCGAGGTGATGGAGACGAGGCCGCTCTTTGCGTCGGACTCGTCCTCGCCCACGATGGTGTAGACGAGCTCCTCGCCCGTGTCGGCGTCCTCCAGGGTGACCGTGGCCCCAAAGACCACCCGGTCGCCGCTGAGGGTGCTCGGGTCGATCACCTCGGCCAGGGCCAGGCGGTTCTCGATCTCCTTCATGCGGGCATCCAGGAAGCCCTGACGCTCCTTGGCAGCGTGGTACTCGGCGTTCTCGGACAGGTCACCGTGGGCGCGGGCCTCCTCGATGTCCCTGACGTTCTGGGGCCGCTCCACCTCTCGGATCTGCTTCAGCTCGGCGCGGAGGCGATCGCGCCCGGCCGGGGTCATGGGGATTCGCTGAACCATTGCACTCCCTGGAATGAGGTCCACCGGTGGTGGATCAGATGCGGGCCAGCACCCGGACGATGCGGAAGTCCTGGCCGTGGTTGATGCTGTGAAGCTGGTACTCTCTGGGGAGGCGCCGCTCGATGGCAGTCTCGTCGCCCAGTACGGACCACTCCTCCCTGGCGAAGCGGTCCAGGATCCGATCCAGGACTCGCTCGTCGGTGTTGTGGTTCACCAGCACTCCGATGAGCTCCTCTATCATCCACTCCTCGTCGTCGCCGCGGTAGTCCAGCATGGAGTCTCCCACGGCCGTGAGGAAGGGCTCGTCCATGCTCTCCAGGTCTCGGATGAAGTAGCCGTCCTCGTTGATCTCGTAGCCCTTTGGCAACGCCTTCTTGGCCGCCTTGGCCAGCTTCTTGTCCACCCGCCAGTCCCGCATGGCCAGGAACTCCACCGCCCGGATGTAGATCTGCATGGGGATGTCCCGGTTGCGCATGAGCCGGATCATGGGCTCCAGGGCCAGCTCCTGGTCATCCAGCTCCATGAGCGACTCCAGGGCCAGGGTGACGTAGGGCTCCCGCATGGCCTCTGGGAAGCGTTCCACGCGCTTTTTTGCCACCTTGTATCCCTTCGGGAGCAGCCGCTCCAGCCGCCCCCTCATGCCGTGGGTGGATGTGCCTGTGGTCACGAACCACTCGGCAATGCGGGACTTTATTCGCTCAGAGCAGTGACGGGACTCGCCGATCTTAACCAGGGGCTCCCTGGCCATGGAGCGGTCGGGCAGCCGCACGAGGCTCTCTGCGGCCTGCATGAGCCCGGGCTCGTCCAGCCCCACGAGGAAAGGGGATATCTCCGAGAGCCAGGAGTTGTCCACAAAGCCCGAGATGATGCGGTTGCGCATCTGATAGGACTCGTCCTCCTCCTCGAGGATCACCCGCAGCGGCTCCTTGCACAGGTCGTGTCCCTGCAGGAGCAGGGCCTCTGCAGTCTGGAAGCGCACTCCCTCGTCGGCGTCATCGAGGTAGGCTATGATGGCCTCGGAGACCCGCGGGTCCTTGACCCAGCCTCCCAGGAACGTGAGCAGCTCGATCTTGCGAGAGGGGTCGCGCTCATAACCTGGCTCGTTGGCCTCGATGACCTCTCTCAGTATCTCCCAGACCGTGTCCGGGTCGGGCGCGATCTCGTCCAGGATCCGCAGGGCGAAGGAGATGGAGTGCTTTGGTGCTCCGGGCGGGCCCTCCTCCGACAGGAGGAACTTGCGCACCTCTGGCAGCGCCACCTCTCCCATCTCGGTCAGCAGGTCGTAGACCAGGTTCTTCTCCTGCTCATCGGTGACCCTGGACCGGGTGCCCACCTCTGCGGTGTAGGTGTAGCGGGTCAAAAGGGCGTGGATGGCCTCGGCAGAGCCGTCCTTGGCCAGGTCCAGCATCGCTTGCCAGCGATCCTCACCAGCGGCCTTGGGGTTCTGTACGACCCTGCCGAGCTTGACGACGCCGCGGGCCTTGCGGCCCTCGCGGCTGAAGAACGACTTGATGCCCAAGGTGTGTCTCCCTGGCTTGCAGCTCCAAGCTGCAGCACGCAGGAGGGTTATTACTGCGAGCTGGCCTTCTAATCAAGCAGAGTGTGGCTTCACAAGGCGCTAGGGTCAAGGGCCATTGGGGTGAAAAACAGGGCGGTCGAGCTCTGAGACGATCCGTCTTGCAGGGCCGTCTGCAGAGCTCTCCTTGGTGATCTTCTGAGCATTGGTCATGCGAGCCATCCCGACCTCCAGGGAACCCTGCTCTTGGCTCAGAGGATCATCGTTGGATCATCGTTGAGCTGGCCCGTAAACCCCTGTCGGACGGTTTTTGCCAAGTGACCGAAATGATCCAGCTATTCGCACGGCTTGCGCCAGGACAGCTTGCCCATCTCGCAAACGGACACAACCCGTGCCGCCCATTTTGGCCCTAATCCTCGGATGTTGGTCGTCTAGGAGGGGCG
>JAJRWW010000441.1 GCA_024276595.1 Myxococcota bacterium | reverse complement strand
CGCAAGATCCTGGAGCGCTACAAGGTTGGCCTCGGGCTGGATGGGAGGGATCCGGTGGTTGGGGAGTCGTGGGAGGTGTCGGTGGAGCCTGACTTTCCGAGCCTTCTGCGCGGGGACGATGCCACCCTGGCGGAGAGGATCTCCGCCGCGCCGGTGGACTGGCTCGGGCAGGATGTCGCGAGCCGGTATCTGGGCCAGACCCCCCTGCTGGTGAAGCTGCTCGACTCGGCAGACAACCTCTCGGTGCAGGTTCACCCCGCCGATGGGGATCCGCACCTGGGCCCCGACGAGTCGGGCAAACCGGAGTCCTGGGTGGTCCTGGAGGCGGAGCCAGGGGCGGGCCTGTATCTGGGGTTCGTCCAGGGAGTGGCCCGTCGAGATGTTCACCGATGTATCGAGGGAGGGGGGGCGCTGGACGAGCTGCTCAACTTCGTGGAGGTGGCCGCCGGAGATGTGTTCGTCATCGAGGCCGGCTCTCCTCACGCCATCGGGAGAGGGGTCACGCTGGTGGAGCCCCAGCTCGTGGCCCCAGGTAGACGTGGAGTGACGTATCGCTACTGGGACTGGAACCGTCGCTACGACGCGCAGGGACGCCTGGATCCAGCGGGTCGTCCGCGCCAGCTTCACCTGCAGCGCTCACTGGAGGTCACCCGTTGGGACAGCCCGAGGGGGGAGGACTTCGTTGCTGGATGCAGGCCCGAGCAGACGCTCCTGGCTGGCGACGGCGCCACCCGAGCACGCCTGGTGAGCTGGCCCTGGTTCGTGGTGGAGCGCTGGGAGGGAGATGGCGTCATCGAGGTGAACGCGGCCGGGACCATGTGGGCGCTGGTTTGCGTGGGCGGGGGCGCGCGCGTGGCCGCCGCAGACGGCGATGTCGAGCTGCGCTGCGGGGAGAGCTGCGTCGTGCCCGCGGCGGCTGGTGACCTGAGCGTCTCCCTGGAGCGGGGCCTGGTCATCGCCACCAGGTCCGAGCTGACCTGAGAAGAGTCGGTCCTCAGCGCATCTTTACAGCGCCCGTGCCAGGTCAGAGAGCTGACGCGCCTTGGGGAGCCGGCTTCATGGCCGTGGTGATGGATCGAAGCCAGGGATCTCCTGGCCCACTTGACACCCGGGGGGCCGGCTCCGAAAATCACCCTGCCACTGGAGCCCCCATGATCCCTGGTCGACACCTGGTCCTTGCTGTGCTTGTCTCCGCTGAGCTTGTCTCCCTGGGTGCCGTCGCTGGAGGGGGCGTCTGGTCCGGCTGCGCTCCCTCCGCCGGAGGGTGGGGTCGGGTGCGCATCCTGGAGAGCCACGTGGGCCCCACTAGCTGGACAGTGCTGGTGGCGGATCAGGGGCAGGGTGTCGAGCTCTTCGTGGACGGCTCGCCCCGGCACGGTCTGTGTCGCAGGGGTGGGCAGGGGATCCGTTGCTGGGTGGGGGGGCTCCGGCCTGGCTACCATGGGCTCGCGGTGAGCGTGGCCGGCAGGTCCGTCGTCAGACGATCCGTTTTCTCTGGCCGGCGGAGATTGTCCAGGGAGGTGCTCTACGAGGTCCTGCTGGATCGCTTCGCCGACGGGGACACGGCAAACAACCTGCGGGTGAGGCCAGGGGATCCGGCCGCCGCTCATGGTGGCGACCTGCGTGGGCTCAAAAGGCGCCTGGGCCACCTGCGCTGGCTGGGCGTCACCGCCCTGCTCCTCTCCCCAGTGTGGGAGGCTCGTGGGGGGCCTGGCCCGCAGCGGCCCCGGAGACCATCGCGCGCTCCCGGCTGGACCGCGCCCTCCTACGTTGGCGCAGCTCCCCTCCGACGAGACAGGCTCTCGAGATCGCTGGGCAGCCCGAGGGCGATGCTGCGGCTCCTGAGAGCCGCCCGGCGGCGGGGGTTGCGGGTGGTGCTGGATCTTCCCCGCGCCGGCGCGAGCCTGGACGGCTACCTGGCGCTTGCGCGCACCTGGGTCACTCGCACCTTTGCCGACGGCTTGCGGGTGGGCCCCTTTCGGCCTGGAGAGGAGCGCGCATGGGCCTCCGCCTTTTCGAGGCTCTCTGCGTCCTTCTCTCCTCTGATGTTGATTCACCACGGCAGCGGAGATCCTGCCAGGCTCCGCACCGCCCTCCAGGGGTTGCCTCCGGCGGCGCGCCTGCTGGAGGAGAGCACATGGGGTCGCAGGCTGCTCGAGTGGATCCTCAGGGGGGCTCCCTTCAGGGGTGGCGCAGGCCGGGGACTGGGATCCCTCCCCCAGGAGGTGAGGCTGCTCAGCGGGCACAGGTGGCCGGTGCTCTCCAGGCGCGTGCCCGCCGGGAGGCTGGCTGTGCCCAGGGCTGCCCTGGCCTTGACATTACACCTGCTTATGGCCGAAATACCCAAGGTGTACTATGCAGACGAGATGGCAGGCGCGGCGCAAGGACAGCCCCACCCGGACATGGACTGGTCTGCTCCTCGCGCCAGCCCCAGGCGGCGGCTCATCAGGCGGGTGCTGGGCCTGCGGCGGAGCCTGAAGGTGCTGCGCATGGGCCGACAGCGGACTTGGGCCTCCGGTGACCTGCTCGTCGTTGGCAGGGAGATCCCCGGCTGCCGGGCGCTGCTGGTGGCGAACCGCTCACCAGCGGCTCGAAGGTTGACGCTGGACATCCGGCGCCTGGGGTGGCCGGCCACCGGGTCTGACGTGGAGCTGGTCGACCGCCTGGGTGGGCGTGGCTTCACAGTGACTGGCAACCGGCTCACCGTACAGATGAGGCCCCTCTCTGTGCGGGTGCTCGTGGTGACAGGCAGCGGGGCTCGATGTGGCTGAGGTCAAGCTCGAGAACGTCAAGAAGTCCTTTGGAGAGGTCACGGTCATCGAGCACCTGGACCTCACCATCGGCAGCGGTGAGCTGGCGGTGCTGGTGGGCCCCTCGGGCTGCGGCAAGTCGACCACCCTCCGGATGATCGCCGGCCTGGAGGAGATCACCGAAGGCACCCTCTCCATCGGGGGTCGGGTGGTCAACCATGTCCCCCCCAAGGACCGCGACATTGCGATGGTCTTTCAGAGCTACGCCCTGTACCCGCACATGACCATCTTCAAGAACCTGGCCTTTGGGCTCATGCTGCGCAAGACCCCGGCGGCAGAGATCCACAGCCGCGTGAACGACGTGGCCCAGATGCTGGGCCTGGAGAAGCTGCTCGACCGCAAGCCCAAGCAGCTCAGCGGTGGGCAGCGCCAGCGGGTGGCCATGGGGCGGGCCATCGTGCGGCGGCCCAAGGTGTTTCTCTTCGACGAGCCCCTCTCCAACCTGGACGCCAAGCTTCGGGCGCAGATGCGGCGGGAGATTGCCAGGCTGCACCGGGAGAAGGGGACCACCATGATCTACGTCACCCACGACCAGGTGGAGGCCATGACCCTCGCCGATGTCATCGTGGTCATGCACAGGGGGCGGATCATGCAGCAGGGGTCCCCGCTGGAGCTCTTCGACCGTCCCGCCAACCGCTTCGTGGCGGAGTTCATTGGCAGCCCGCAGATGAACATCCTCCATGTGACGGCTGTGGCGTCCGGGGACGGCCTTGCGCTGGAGGCGGATGGGTTCTCCCTCCCGGCGCCCGGTGGTTTTCGCCTGGAGCGAGGGCAGAGGGTGCTATTGGGTGTCCGGCCGGCGGATGTGATGATGCTTGGCGCGGACAGGTCGGAGGAGGTCGCGGCCTGCGAGGGAGAGGTGGATGTGTCAGAGCCCATGGGTGCCGAGGCCCTCTCGGCGGTGACCACTCCAGTGGGGTCTGTGGTGGTGCGCGAGCCCGGACACGGATCGGTGGCCCTGGGCGACCGGGTCCGGCTCGGCTTCCCGGCGGACCGGCTGCATCTTTTCGACGGAGAGACGGAGGTCTCCCTCCGCGAGGAGGAGTCGTGACACGGGCCATCTTCGCGGGTGCCCTGTGCGTTATCCTGGCGGGGGAGGCCCTCGGCCCTGGCGCTGGCTGCGGTCGGCAAAGATCCGCAAGCGAGATCATCCTCTGGCACTCCTACCGGGGCACCGAGCACGAGGCCCTCAAGCGGCTGGTGCGCGCCTTCAACGACAAGGAGCGCAAGCGCGCCAAGGCATTCCCTGGCTACATCCCCGCCAGGGTTCGCCTCCTGCAGATCTCCTTCGACAACCTGCCCAACAAGATAACCAACGCGGTGCCCCGCGGCCACGGCCCCGACCTGTTCATCTTCGCCCATGACCGTCTGGGGGATTGGGTCTCCAAGGGGCTCCTGGAGCCCATCGGCTACTGGGTCGCCCCGGCCATGGCCAGGCGCTTTCTGCCCAAGACCGTGGGCGCCTTCGCCATGGGTCAGCGCCTCTACGGGCTGCCCATCACCTACAAGAGCGTGGCGCTCTTTTACCACTCGGACCTGATCCGGACCCCTCCCACCACCACGGACGACCTGCTCGCCCAGGGGAGGCGCTTCGTCGCCAACCGGGGGAAGGGCTACTACGGCCTGGTGTACGAGGCCACCAACACGTACTTCCACGCCCCCTGGCTCTTCGGCTTCGGGGGGCGCTTCTTGACCCGCTGCGCAGCAGGGGATGCGCCCGCAGGGAGCTGTAGCCGGCGGAGGCTGCCCATCCACACCCCTGAGGCGGTCAAGGCCATGGCCTTTGCTCGCCTCCTGGCGGGCAAGGGGGGGATAGTCCCACCAGAGGTGACAGGTCAGCTCGTGACCTCCCTGTTCATCAGGAAGAAGGCAGCCATGGCCATCTCTGGCCCGTGGTTTCTCTCCGACCTCCAGGCTGCCTCGAAAAAGCGGGTGCTCCGGGTGCGCGTGGCCCCCCTTCCGCGCATGTCCGGCGCCGGCCTCAGGCCGGCAGAGCCCCTGCTCACCGTGGAGGGGATCTTCCTGTCGCGCCACAGTCGGTCCAGGCGCATGGCCTTCCGGGTAATGAGAGCGCTCACCAGCGACTCGGCCGCGGAGTTTCGCCTGCGCGCGGCGCGGCAGCTTCCTCCCAACGTCGCGGTGGACAGAAAGCTCACCGATCCGCGATCAGACCTCCACTCGCCCATGCTGGCCGCCTTCCGCCGCCAGCTAGACCACGCCCGAGTCACCCCCAGGACACCCTTCATGCGGGTTGTCTGGCAGCCCTACAAAAAGGCCCTGGCTGCGGTGATCGAGCGGGGAGAGGATCCCGACGCCGCCCTCGAGAGGGCCGCGGGCGAGATTCGCCGTGTCCTTGGGTCCTGTCTGCGGAGGCGCCAGTGATGCTCTCTCGGGCGCGGCCGCATCGGGCAAGCCTCCGGGGCGTGGTCTATGCCTGGCTGCTGGGCGCGGCCTTGCTGGGGGTGCTCACCCTGGGGGGCATGGTGCGCCAGCGGAACCTGGCCTTCAAGGCATCCAACGAGCGGCTCGCCCGGGACCGCCTGGAGTCCATGGTGGGGCCTGTTCGCGAGAGCATCATGCAGGGCCAGCAGGGGCAGGCTGCCGCCTCGGCTAGCACTGGCTCCGTGCGGGGAGCCACCCCGAGGTTGCGAGAGCTGCTGCGGGCCGAGGTTGCCCGCCGGGATGTCTCCCAGGCCGTGCTCCTGCGCTCCGACGCGGTGGGCTCCAGCCTGCCTTTCCTGCGGGATGTGCGGGTGGTGGCCAGCGGCGATTCCTCCCTGCCTCCGGGCCCAATACGCGGCAAGGGTCGCGCAGCCAGCCTGTCTCCTGCCAGGGCCAAGGAGCTCTATGACTGGTCCGGGAGGGTGATGGAGCTCCGGTCGCGCACGGACCTGCGCTGGATCGCCCGCCCCGGCGCGCCGGAGCGCATCGAGGTCGGCCGTCGCATCTCCCTCTCCAGGGGAGAGTTCATCCTGGGGCTTCGGCTCCTCCCCGTGGCCAGACCGGTTGCGGTGCCGGTGTGGCTGCTGCTGCTGCTGCTGCTCGGGGGGCTCGCGCTCCCGCTGGGGAGCCGGCTGGTCACCGGGGCGTGGCGCTGGCTGGCCAGCGCTGCGGGCATGGCGCTAATGGCCGGCGCATGTGGGGTGCTCCTGGCGGGCTACGGCTCCTGGGCGGCGAGGGCTCCAGCGACCACGGGCGCCCTGGGGCTGCTTTCGGCCGGGCTGAGGGCTGGCGTCCCGAGCGGAGGTCTGGGATACCTGTGGGCGCTGTGCTCCCTGGTGGCCCTGGCGATCCCGCTGTTGGGCTGGAGGGGCACCGGGCACCGGGCTGCCCGCGGCCTGGTGGAGCACAGGGTCGCCGCGGCGTACGTACTCCCTGCCGGGCTGGGGATGCTGGTGCTGGTGCTGGTGCCCTTTGTGGTGGGCATCGGCCTGGGCTTTTTCAACCACTGCGAGGGGCACTTCGAGTACGTGGGCCTGGCCAACTTCACCGACATCCTCTCTGGCGGCGGCACCTCCATATCGGACCCGCTCAACTTCTGGTTCACCCTGGGGGTCACGCTCCTTTGGACGAGCTTGAACGTGCTCTTGCACCTGTCCATTGGCCTTGCCCTCGCCCTGCTCCTGAAGGATCCGCTGCTGCGAGGAAAGGGGGTGTACCGGGTGCTGCTCATACTGCCCTGGGCGGTGCCCAACTACATCACCGCGCTGATGTGGAAGGGAATGTTTCACCAGCAGTTCGGGGCGGTCAATCAGCTCCTGGGGCTGCTGGGCATGGAGAAGGTGAGCTGGTTCTCCCATTTCTGGACCTCCTTCACCGCCAACGTGGTGACCAACACCTGGCTCGGCTTTCCCTTCATGATGGTCGTTACCCTGGGCGCCCTGCAGTCCATCCCCAAGGACCTGTACGAGGCCGCAGAGGTGGACGGTGCGTCCCGCTGGTACCAGCTCACCCGAATCACCCTGCCGCTGCTCAAGCCAGCGCTCCTGCCGGCGGTCATCCTTGGCTCCATCTGGACATTCAACATGTTCAACGTGATCTACCTGGTCTCCTCGGGTGAGCCGGCCGGCTCCACGGACATCCTCATCACAGAGGCCTACCGCTGGGCCTTCATCAGACACGAGCGCTACGGCCTGGCTGCGGCCTATGCCACCCTGATCTTCTTGATCCTGCTAGGGTACTCGCTCCTCACGAACAGGGTCGCCAAGGGGGCCGAGGAGACCTTCAAATGATCCGGCGTCGAAGCCCAGTGAGAACCGCGCTCGTCCACGCTCTGCTCATCACGGTCACGGTGGTGACCCTCTTCCCCGTGGCCCTGGTTGTGCGCAAGTCCCTGTCGCCGGGAAACGAGTTCGAGCTGAGCCTGAACCCCATCCCCCCGAAGGTCACCACAGAGCACTATCGGGCGGTGCTCTCTGCCAGGGACTTCTCGGGTAGCTGGCTCTTTGGTCGCCAGCTCTACAACTCCTTCGTGGTGGCCCTGCTCACGACAATCCTGGGCGTGTTCTTGGCCTCCACGGCCGCATACGCCTTTAGCCGTTTCCGCTTCCCCGGTCGCAGGTTCGGGATGATGATCTTCCTCGTGGTGCAGATGTTTCCGGCCACCTTGCTCATGATCCCGCTGTACGTGATCCTGGACAAGCTCGGCCTGCTGGACACGGTCGCAGGCCTGGTGCTCGTCTACTCGACCACCGCGATCCCCTTCTGCGTGTTCATGCTCAAGGGCTACTTCGATACCATCCCGAGGGAGCTCGAGGAGGCGGCGTGGATAGACGGCGCCTCCCGGTTCGGGATGTTCTGGCGGGTGGTGCTTCCCCTCTCCAAGCCGGCCCTTGCCGTCACCGCGCTCTTTAGCTTCATGACCGCGTGGAACGAGTATATCCTCGCGGAGACATTTCTCAGCAATGAGGCGTCCTACACCCTCCCGGTAATGCTCAAGCACTACGTGGGTGACAAGTCAGCCAACTGGGGCGCCTTCGCGGCCGGGGCCATCCTCGTGTCCATGCCGGTAATGGCGCTCTTTTACATGCTGCAGAAGGCCCTGGTCTCGGGCCTCACCGCGGGAGGCGTCAAGGGGTAGGGGAGGCCGGCGGTCAGCTCCTCTCGGGCTCGTCCTCGGAGCGCCCAGGGCGCGGCGCCCCGGCGGGCTGGCCAGTCTCCGCGCTCTGCACGCTCTCCGCGCTCTGCACGCTCTCCGCGCTCTGCACGCTCTGCACGCTCTCTGCGCTCTGCACGCTCTCTGCGCTCTGCACGCTCTCCGCGCTCTGCACGCTCTGCACGCTCTCTGCGCTCTCCGCGCTCTGCACGCTCTCTGCGCTCTCCGCGCTCTGCACGCTCTCTGCGCTCTCCGCGCTCTGCACGCTCTCCGCGCTCTCCGCGCTCTGCTCCTGGGACACCGCCTCCGCGACCATCTCGGCCACCGTGTCCGCAACCTCCCTGGCAGCCGACGCGGCCTCCGGGTCTGCGTAGAAGCGGTTGAATCGGCCGTCGTTGTAGGGGGCGTAGTCGATGGGCCACGCGTCGATCTAGGTCTCGCCATCCAGGCCGCCCTGGTGGCGGATGGTGAGCGCCATGGGACGCACCCTCCTGTAGCTGCTTACCTCCGGGAGGTCCTCGTTGTCGGCGCCGCCAGCCGAGAAGAGCGTGATGAGCTGTAGGTGCTCGTTGCTCAGCTTCTGCTCGAAGCCCGGCTCGATCTTCTGGTGGCCCCGGATCATCGTGTGACAGCCGAGCTGCTGCAAGAAGGCCTGGGCCTGGTAGCGCCCGAAGCCGAAGCGGTAGGTCTCCGCCTGGAGCTTGCGAGGGATCACGTCGGCCGCCGATGGGTCGCTCCAGCGCATCTGGAAGGCGGTCATGGGGTCGTTGAGGCTCGCGATGTCCCGATCCACGTTCTCGATCACGCCGTCGGCCGGGATGCCGCCGTGGGTAAAAAGGATGCGCCCGAAAAGGAGCGCGTGGGGCAGGTCCAAAAACAGCCTCCGGTATGCGTCCAGCAGCACGTCCGGGGCCACCGCCCTGAAGGCATCGATGGACTCGGCCGGGCGCACCGCGCTGTCCACCCGGCCGCTGCGCTCGTCCAGGAAGAAGTCCTCGTGGTTGCCCCTCAGCAAGAACACGTGCTCGGGCGCCAGGGCGAACAGCCGCATGGCCAGGCGGAGGACCCCCTCGAAGCCAAAGCGTCCCCTGTCCAGGTAGTCGCCCAGGAGCACCAGCTTCGGGTCTGGGGCGTGGAGAGGGTCGGCCCGGTAGGCTCGCAGGCGGTCCAGGAAGCCGGACTGGAGCAGCGCCGCCTTGAGGCAGCTATAGCAGCCGTGAAGGTCACCCACAACGGTCAGCTCGTAGCGCTGATCAGGGTTTGGTGGGAGCACCCAGAGCCGATCCTCCAGCAAGGGTGGCATGCCGGTGAGGTCATCCACCCTCCACTTGCCCACGAGGCTGCCCTGGGCGAAACGGCGCCGCTGGCGAAGCAGGGTCGTGGTGGTCAGCACCGCCGCCTGGTCCAGCGCCAGCTCCTCCCCGAGCCTCTCCCCAGAGTCCGGCGCCGGCAGCGGTCGCTCCAGGGCGCTGAAGAGCTCGCAGGTGGAAGGCTCGTGGGGGAGTGCGTCCAGCTCCCGGACCGTCATCTGCCGGGGGAAGAGCACCGGCTCGGCGGCCCGCTGGTTGGCGGCCGACTCCTCGTCCAGCAGATCCAGCAGCTCTTTGCGCAGGCGCAGCTCCGCCGGGTGGGCCTCGCCGTTGACCCACAAAAGGCCGCTGAGGGAGGCCAGGAGCAGGCGCTGCTGCTCCTCGTCGAAGGACTGGAAGGCCTCGAAGCAGCGCTGGCGCATCTTGCTGGCCACCAGGTTCTCGTGGGACTCCTCCTCGGTCACCGACTCCGTCATGAGCTCCAGCACCTCCTGCTGGACGATCTGCAGCATCTGGTCAAAGTAGCCCGTGTACAGATCGATCTGCCCGTCGCGGTCCTCGGCCTGGGCTCCCGCCGGAGGGTGCTCCACCCGGTGCTGCACCACCTGGCGGATCACGTCCTTGATGAACGCCATCTCGGCATCATCCATGTGGCCGTCGATATAGCCGAAGGTCACGAGAAAGAAGATCAGGCCGCTCATCTGCTGCTGGGCGACATCGGGATCGGCGCTGAGCTCGAGCATCGGGCTTCTCCGGTGGTCTGGGTTCAACCTACACCTGCGGCGCCTTTCCCACAACTTACCCCCTCCGTCTTACCCCCTCCGCCTTACCCCCTCCGCCTTACCCCCTCCGCCTTACCCCCTCCGCCTTATCCCCTCCGCCTTACCCCCTCCGCCTTACTCCCTCCGTCTTACCCCCTCCGCCTTACCCCCTCCGCCTTACCCCCTCCGCCGTTCCTCTTCTCCCGAGCAAATGGGCAAATGGGCAAATGGGCACATGTACAAATGTGGACAATGGACAAGGCCAACTAAGAGGCCCTCACCAAGGCGAGCGCCAGACCATCGCAATCCTGCGTCGCCCTCACCATTGCATCATCGGGCCTCGCAACATTTGCTTGCAAAACAGCTCTGGCGCCCACGCCAGCTCCTCGCCCCTTGTGAATCGGGTGCAGCCGGACTCAGATCCGACCTGACATGAGGTGAAAATTGACGAAGTGGCGGACATTCCGCGATGTTGGTGGTTACGACACCAAACCCAGCATCTCGGAAGAGGTCCGCCGT
>JAJRWW010000440.1 GCA_024276595.1 Myxococcota bacterium | reverse complement strand
GGTCTCCTACTGGGACGAGCTGGAGCCTGCTGGGGGACGCAAGCCTGGTCCAGGCGCCGCCGCAGGTCCAGGCGCCGCAGGTCCAGGCGCCGCAGGTCCAGGCGCCGCAGGTCCAGGCGCCGCCGCAGGTCCAGGCGCCGCCGCCGCGCACGGATCCCCCTTGGCGCCGGCAGAGACCTTCATGGTCCTCTCCAGGCGCGACCCGACCATGCTCCTGTCCGGGCTCAGAAGTGGCAGCAGCTACGGAGTTGCCCCCCAGGAGCTGGAGAAGCTGGAGGCCACTGCTGCCACCCCTGAGGAGCGAACCCGCCAGGTGCTGCTCCGAAGCCTGCTTTTCGAAGGCCTGTCAGACGAGCTGTTGTCCATTCACGCTCCCCCGTCCCGCCGCCAGGCGGTCCCTCGCGGGAGCACGTTGGCCAGCACAGGCAGCGGTGGAGACTCCCTCTTCACCCTCCTTGACGGCGAGGTGCGGGTGCTGTCGGACCACTCCCCGCCCCTCGAGGTGGCCCGGCTCGGGCCCGGGGCCGTCATTGGGGAGCAGTCCTTCGTGGGCACCCTGGGCATGAGGACCACAGTAGAGGTGGTGAAGGATGCCGAGCTTCAGGTGCTGGACCGGCCGGCGGCAGAGGCCCTCCTGGCCGACCACCCCGCCTCCCTCTACGCCATGCTCCGAGTCGTGGAGGAGAGGGTGCTCGACAACATGCTCGGTCGCACCGGCTTCTTTAGGCTTTTTCACAGGCAGGAGCGCGACGAGATCTGCAAGCGCTTCGAGATCCTGGAGGTGGCAGAGGACGAGGTGATCGTGGAGCAGGGCACGCCGTCCAAGACCCTCTGCCTGCTCATGTCGGGCATGCTGGAGATGAGCTACACAAACGGCGACGGACACACGGTCAAGATGCTCCTGGATCCGGGGGGCGGCTTTGGCATGGAGTCACTCATCGACGGTCGCCCCGCCATCTTCACGGCAAGAACCACCGCGCGATCATGGATCATGTTGCTCCGCCGGGAGGAGTATCTCAAGATCTATGAGAAGCACCCCAACCTGGTGCGGATGTTGAAAGACGTTGCCCGTCGCAGGCGAAGGACTCTAGCGGCGGTCAACCGCGGTGAGCTGGAGCTGGCCAACGCGAGCTGGCCGGACTTCGACCCGGAGCTGCGACACACCGAGGCGAAGAAGGTCCGCAAGGACCGCTCACGGCTCAAGAAGAAACCCAAGGGGTCCAAGGCGAGCGAGGCCCCAAGCAAGTAGCGACCCGCCCTGGAAGGGCCGCGCACAGAGGCAACGCCAGGAGCCATGACCGACAAGCCCCAACAGAGCCAGCTTGGTCGCTACAAGCTCTTGCGTCTGCTGGGCGCTGGAGGCATGGGCGAGGTCTATCTGGCCAAGGCGGTGGGCGCGGGAGGCTTCGAAAAGCTGGTGGCCCTGAAGGTCCTCTCGCAAGACGCGACCGCCTCGGAGGCCAGCATCTCCAGCCTCCAGCGCGAGGCCATGATCGGCGTACACCTGGACCACGACAACGTGGTCCAGATCCTCGACTACGGCGAGTCCGACGGACAGTGCTACATCGCCATGGAGTACGTGAGGGGCTTTGGCCTGAGCCGTGTCCTGGAGCACGTCTCCGATGGAGGCGGGGCCCCGCTCTCTCCGCGGACCGTGGTACACATCCTGCGCACGGTGCTGGACGCCCTGGTGTACGTGCACGCCCTGCTGGACGCCGAAGGGGAGCCCCTGGACCTGATCCACGGGGACGTCACTCCGGCCAACGTGATGCTCTCCGTGGACGGGCGAATCAAGCTCACCGACTTCGGCATCGCCGGCCTGGCCCGGGAGCTGCAAGGCAAGGGCGTCGTGGCTGGCAAGCCCCGATACCTGCCCCCAGACGTGCTGGCCGGAGCCTCACAGCTTCAGGCCACGGACATCTACTCCACGGGCGTGATGCTCTACGAGTGCCTCCTGGGAGCCCAGGTGTGGAAGGACCTCCCCCCTTCGGCGCTGAGGGATCCCGACGCACGCACCCTTCCGCCGCTGCGACAGGTGCGCCCCGACTGCCCCGAGGCCCTGGCCACCGTGGCGGACAGGGCAGTCCAGCCGCGCCTCTGGGAACGCTTCACCACGGCCGCCGAGCTCGCCGCCGCCCTGGATGATGCGCTGCCGAGGGCAGTGGACGACCTCGAGCACCACCGCTCCTTCGTGACCAGCCTGCTGGCCTCCGAGAGCTTCGTGGAGGTTGCGGGCACCCTCCCATCCACTGCCACCCTCGGACAGGTGAGCGACCTGCCACCGCACGTCACCGATGAGGCCGACATCACCCTGGCCCCTCCCCGAAAGCAGCGCCCCCTGCGCTTTGGCATGAGCCCTGCCATGTCCTCAGACCGCGCCCGGACCATGGGCGATCGCCTCTGCGAGTACTTGACCAGCCGCCTCAACCGCCAGGTACACACCACCGTCCTGGCCGACTACCAGACCCTGGCGGACTGCCTCCTCCGCGGGGAGATCGACTTCGCCTGGACCCCGCCTCACACCTTCGTGGAGATATTCGAGCGGGGCGGGGGGATGTTGGCCGTCATGCAGCGCCACGGCCAGATCACCTTCGAGGCCGCGCTGGTGGTGCGAGTCAGCTCTCAGATCCAGAGCATCGACGACCTGCGGGGCGCCTCGGCGGCGTGGGTAGACCGACGCTCCACCTCTGGCTACCTCTTCCCATACGCCGAGCTGCTGCGTCGTCACGGCGCCTCTGCCATCGGGGCACAGCATTTCCACGGATCTCACACCGCGAGCATGGAGGCCGTGGCAAACGGCTGGGCCGAGTTTGGCGCAACCTATGCGACCCACGGCCCGGACGGCGCCATCCTCTCCGCCGGCTGGCTGGACCTGCTGGGGGAGCGGGCCGAGGAGATCCGTCCCGTGGGATTTTTGGGCCCCATCCCCGGCGACAACCTGAGCCACTCCCCCAGGCTCTCGGAGCCTCTGGCCGAGCAGCTCACATCAATCCTTACCCGAATGCACGAGAGCGAGGCCGGGCTGACGCTCCTCAAGGAGGCCCTCGCCGCCGAACGCCTGGTCCACGCAGACATATCCCTCTACGAGCAGGTCGTGTCCACCATGGAGACCATCCGGACCTTCTCCTAGGAGTAGTCGAGCCCTCACCAGGCAGTGGCGCCAGGAGCTCCGAGCTCGAGCCTCTGGCCGGAACCGCCGTGAGACCGGGAGGTGCCACGTCCAGTGAATGTGCTCGGGATCACCCGTCGAGCTCTCCTGGCACGCCAGGCTCACCCGGGTGCAGGGGTGTGTAGCTCGCCCCGCAGGCTCCATGGCCACTCAGGCGGCCCCGAATCGCGGCCTGTCGGCGTCGCGCCTGGTGGGCGTCCGCTCGAAGACCTGCCGGGCAAAACGCTCCAGGTGCCCCGCCAGCTCTCCGGCGCGCTCCTCCGGGACAAAGTGGCCACAGCCGCCCAGCACCCGGAGCACCGCTCCCGGAATGTCCGCCGAGAGGCGCCGCGCCCACCGGATGGGCAGAAAGGCGTCATCGCTCCCCCACAGCACCATGGCAGGCATGTCCATGCGCCGCAGCTTGTGAGCCATGGCCGCGGTTTCACGGCTGTCGAGCGACAGCAGCAGGCGACGGAGGTGGTCCCTGGACGAGACGCTCAGGCGGTGGGGACGCAGGTACTCCTCTATGGCCTGATCGTCCAGGTTGGCCGCAAGCTTCACACCCCGCCTGAACCCCGAGTCGGCGAAGCCGAGGGTCCGGGTCATCCCCGCACGCACGGAGGCGTGCCAGACCGGCCGCCAGGCAGCCAGCCGCTGGAGCAGGCGGACGATGTCCACGGGCCAGTTGTCGTAGGCCACCGAGGAGACCAGCGCCAGCCCGCGAACCCGCCTGGAGAGACCGGTGGCCAGGAGCTGCGCCACCCCGCCGCCGATGTCGTGGCCCACCACCAGCACGTCGTCGACCTTGTACAACCGCAGGAGCCCCTCCACCAGCTCGGCCTGCCCCCTGAGGCTGTGGTCCCGGTCCAGGGGACCGGATGAGTCTCCCAGGCCCAGCAGATCTGGCGCGATGATGTGGTACCGACGACGCAGGGCGGTGATCACATCCCGCCAGAGGAAGCTGGAGGTTGGGAAGCCGTGGAGGAGCAGCAGACAGGGGCCGTTGCCTTGACCCTGGTTGTAATGCGCGATGCGCGCGCCGTCCACCGCCAGGAACCTTTTCGGAAATGCAAGCATTGGCCCTCAGTCAGTTGGCTCCCTTGCAATGGAGGAGGGGTGCTCCGAGACCACCTCGGAGCGCCGGGCGCCTGCGGCCCAGTCCCTCGGAAGCCGTGCCCTGTGATGCGGATCCAGGCCGTCTTGCAGCGCCTCGGCCAAGAAGTTGTACGAGAGCACTGTAACAAAGATCGCCAGCCCGGGAAACAGCGTGAGCCACCAGGCGGAGCGGTTGAGCTGAGCCACCCCAAGGAGTCGTCCCCAGCTCGGGGCGTCCGGCCCGAAGCCGAGGAAGGAGAGGCCCGTCTCCATGAGGATCGCCGAGGCCATGCCGAAGGTAGCGGCCACCGCCACGGGCCCCATGGCCCCGGGGAGCACGTGGACCCGGAGCACCCGCCATCCTGAAGCCCCCAGGCACCTGGCGGCCTCCACGTGGGGCCTGGCCCGGATCCTGAGCACCTCACCCCGCACGAGGCGCGCCACCCCGGCCCAGCCCGTGAGGCCGATCACCAGCATCAGCCCCCAGATGGACTGCGACGAGAGCAGGCCCTGGATCACCATGATGAGCAGGAACGTGGGGAAGGTGAGCATCACCGCCACCGCCCAGCCGACCAGGTGGTCCACCGGTCCGCGGAGGCTCCCCGCCAGGGCCCCCAGGGCCAGCCCGATGAGCACGTAGATGGCCACCGCGAAGAGCCCCACCAGCAGCGCCACGCGCGCGCCGTGAACGAGCTGAGCCGCCACGTCGCGCCCCACGTCGTCTGTCCCCAGCAGGTGCTCGCCGGTGCCCGGGGGCGAGGTGATGTCCAGCCTGCCCCCGGGCTGAGTTTGCTCTGGGCCGAAGGGAATGAGCGGGTACACGGCCCAGCCGCGCCCCGTCCTGGCGATGGCACGGCGCAGGGTGTGGTTGTCGTGCTGCCGCAGCTTCCCGGGGCGCCGGATTCCGGGCAGCACGTACAGCTCTCCCTGGAAGGAGAGCAGCAGCGGGAGGTCGGAGGCCAGGCAGTCGGCACCCAGGGCAGTGGCGAGCACGAGCACCAGTGCGCCGGCAGCGACCCGGCTCACCCGCTGGCGCCGAAACCTGGCTAGGGCTGCTCCCCAGCCGGAGCCAGCGGCGTCCGCCCTCAAACCCCCACCTCCGGGGTGCGCTCAAGGGAGATGCGCGGATCCGCCCAGAGCATCAGGAGGTCCGCCAGCAGCATGCTGCCCAGGGTGAGCAGCGCGGAGAGGGAGATGATCCCCATGAGCACGTTGGTGTCTCGGTGGATGATGGCCATGAGGGTCAAAGATCCCAGCCCGGGGATGTCGAAGATGGTCTCGATTATCACCGAGCCGGAGAGGAGGTACGGGATCTGCAGCCCCAGCAAGCTCACCAGGGGAATGACGCCATTTCTGAGACCATGCCCCCAGACCACCCGCCCCTCACCGAGGCCCTTGGCTCGAGCGGTGCGGATGTAGTCCTGCTCCATGACCTCCAGCATCCCCGACCTCGTGTAACGCGACACCACCGCCAGGGCGGCATAGCTCAGGCACAGCACGGGCAGCAGCGAGTGCCACAAGAGGTCCAACAGAGCGCTCCCTGCGGGGTAATCTGCCGGCCTGAAGGAGTGCAGCCCCGACGTGGGAAAGAGGGAAGGGCCCTCCACGCCGCCCAGAAAGATGATCAGCATGAGCGCCACCCAGAAGGTGGGCAAGGAGTACACCACGAACAGGCCAGTGGTCACCAGGCGATCCAGCCAACGCCCGCGGCTCACCGCGGACCAGACCCCAAGGGGCACCGCCAGGAGGTACGCCAGCAGGAGCGCGGCCAGGTTCAGGCCGAAGGTCACCGGCAGCCGCTCCAGTATCACGTCCACCGCACGCCGGCGGAAGTAGAGGGACTCGCCGAAGTCACCGTAAACGAGCCGGCCCATCCAGCGCCCGTATCGTGTGCGCGTGAAGGTTGAGCAGAAGCGCTCCCAGCCGGAGAGATCCCGGTGCACCGTCTCCTCGGCCCGCCACCAGTCCCGCCACTGACCCAGGGCGCTCCTCTGCTCATCGCGGGTTCCGGCCGGGTCGTAGATGACCACGTGCCCGGTGATCCTGGCCAGAGCCCGGGTGAGCCGCGCCCTGGCTTCGGCAGACCTGGTTGCGAGCAGGCGCTCCATGAGGGCCGGCACCAGCCTCCGGTGCAGCCGCATGGCCGCCACGCGGGCTCCGGTCTCCCCCGCGGCCACCCTCCTGGCGACCTCGCGCAGCGCCTCTGGCCGGAAGGCGCCCCGCCGCCGCTGCCACCAGCGCCGCAGGGCTTGGGGCTCGGCTGCGGCCAACCTTTGCCAGCCCTGCTCCCCGATCCTCTCCAGGATCCGAGCCAGGATCCGCCTCAGCACCCGCGCCCTCTCCGGGCCAGCCACCGCCAGGCTCTCCACTATCTCTCCCAGCGCCAGCGTGGAGGCCGCCACCAGGCGTCGCTCCGCGGCCGCCGCCTTGTGGGGCCGGGAGAGCTCCCCGAGGGAGCGACGCACCCGCCTGCCCCGGTCCTGCACGTGAAAGTTCAGGAACACGGGAAGGTCCAGCCCGTAGGTGCGGCGCAGGTTCTCCGCGGCCTCTCGGGTCACGGCGGAGCTGCGCAGCCCCTCCTCACCGCTGCCCGCCGCGGGATCCCCGGCGGTGAGGCTAACCAGCCCAAAGGTCACCAGGGAGATCCCCAGCAAGGTGGGCACTGCCACGGCGAGCCTGCGCAGAGCTAGCCGGACCAGGAGCGCCCCCCGTCCTGGTCGGGGAGCGCGGCTCTTGGCACCTGGCGAAGAGTCCCTGGATCGCGGCGAGGGATCCACGCGTCCCCGCAGCATCTACCTGCTCGCCCCCCGGGCGGGGCGCACGTCGCGCATCTGAAACCACTCCGCTGAGGGCTCGAGCCCCTCGAAGCGGCGACTCACCAGCGACACGTTCGCCACGTTGAACAGATACAGCCCTGGCAGGTCGTCTGAGAGCAGCCGATGGAGCCTCCGCTCCAGGGCCGCCCGTCGCCCGTCATCCAGGGTGGCACGGATCCGCACCAAGAGCGCGTCCACCGCCGGGTTGGAGTAGCAGCCGTAGTTGGAGCCCCCGTGACAACCGCTGGAGTGGTAGATCTGATAAAGATCCTGCTCATAGTAGTATATCCAGTTCAGGTCCGTAACATCGAACTTGTGCTGGCGCAGCCGCGCCAGGGCGGCGGTGAAGCTGATTGTCTCCACCCGCACTCGGATCCCAGCCTTGCGGAGCTGCTCCCTCAGGATGGGCACCATGCGCCGCTGCACCGAGGACTCCGAGAAGCGCAGGTACACGAAGGAGAGGTCCCGCCCACCCTTGTCGAGCACGCCATCGCCATCGCTGTCGGTCCACCCGGCCTCCCCAAGCAGTCTCGCGGCCCGCCCTGGGTCGAAGGGACGCGGCTTGATGGACCTGTCGTAGCCCGGCCGTTCCCGCCAGTAGGGCCCGGAGATGGGGCGAGCCCTGCCACAGAAGATCTTGTCGGCAATGAGCTTGCGGTTGACCAGAAATGACAGGGCCTTGCGCACTCGAACGTCCTGAAAGATCGGGTTTTTGAAGTTGAATATCATCGTGTGAAACTGGACGGGATAGTACACCAGCATCCGGTAGCGGCTCGCGATGCGGCGGTCGGTGACCGGTGCGTTGGGGCCGCAGGCGTGCTGGGGGAGCACCCTGGGCACAAGGTCCAGCTCTCCCTTCTTCAGCAGCTCGAAGGCCTTCTCCCGGCTGGCGACCAGCCGATAGATCACCCGGTGCAGCGCGGGCCGCGGCCCCCAGTAGCCGTCGAATCGGCGCAGGCGAATGTACGCCCCCCGCTCCCATCGCTCAAAGCGAAAGGGGCCAGTGCCCACCGGGCGTAGGTTCGCCGGGTGGGTGCGCAAGGACCCCTTGCCATAAACGTGCTTTGGCAGGATCGACAGGTGCGACAAGCTGTCGAGGATCTTGAACCCGGGGCTCGAAAAGGTCAGACGCACCTGGTTCTCACCCACCCTCTCCCACCTCTCAAGGTCGGCGAAGTCCGATCTGCTCGCCCCGGTGGGCTGGCTCTTGTCCATGAGCCGGTCGAACACGAACAGCACATCCGCGGCAGAGAAGGGGTGCCCGTCGTGAAAGCGCACTCCCTTGCGCAGCGTGAAGGTGAGCACCCTGCCGTCGGGCGAAAAGGACCACCGCGTGGCCAGGCTCGGGACGAACTTGTATGTGCGAGGGTGGCGCCGAAGGAGGCCCTCGAAGATGTTGTTGACCGTGATGCGCCACAGCCAGCCTCCCTCCTGGATGAGCGGGTTCAGGTGCGGCGGCTCGTTGCCCATGTGCACCACCAGCTCGTCGGCTGGCCTCGCATCCCGGCGCCCGCCACAGGCCCT
>JAJRWW010000439.1 GCA_024276595.1 Myxococcota bacterium | reverse complement strand
GAGGTCCACCTCTGCCTGGCCCCCGCCTCCATTGAGCACGCCGTTCATGTGATGCGAGGGATCCGTTGGGTGACAGTTGCCGCAGTCAAAGGCGTACCCGCCCCCCGATGGGAGCAGGTCGGCGGTGATCCCCGTGCCCCCGTAAGAGACATCGGCCACCGAGCCCCCGTAGTGCACGAGGTGGCTGCCAGTGGCCGGGGGAGCGCCGTGGCAGCCGTCGCAGTCCCCGGAGACCTCCACCTGCACCATGCCGTCTATGTGGAACCCGCCCGCCACGTCTATCTGGGAGCCGTCCATGGTCTGCGAATGGCAACCCTCGCAGTTGGAGCTGCCCGGGTGCGGCGGGGGGGGCGGCGCCCCGTGGCAGGTGCCGCAGGCGGCCTGGGTCCCGTCCACAGTGGTCCAGGTGGGGGTCTTGTTGCTCCCGCCACCCAGGGTGACGCCGTGGCAGTAGGTGTCCGAGCAGGTGACAGAGCCCCGGTCCCAGGTGGGCGTGGAGTCTCCCGTGGTGGCCAGGGTGCCCCAGGTGAGCTCCGCGGGGGAGGGGTCAATGTGCCCCTCGTCCTCCGGAGCCCCGGGCACCTTGTGGCACTCCTCGCACTCGATCGCCTGGCGCAGCGGGCCGTCGTTCAGGTGGGCCTGGTGTGCGCCGACGGTGACCTCGCTGGTGTCCGAAAGCCCGTCCGTGTCCAGGGGCGGGGCCGGGTTGTCCTCGCTCCCGTGGCAGGAGTTGCAGGCCAGCCCCGAGACCTCCAGCGTCCCGTTGATGTGGAACCCGCCGGCAATGTCTATCTGGGAGCCATCCATGGTCTGAGGATGACAGCTCGCGCAGTTGGAGCTGCCCGGGTGCGGCCAGGGGGGAGGCGCCCCGTGGCAGGTGCCGCAGGCGGCCTGGGTCCCGTCCACAGTGGTCCAGGTGGGGGTCTTGTTGCTACCCCCCGCCAGGGTGACGCCGTGGCAGTAGGTGTCCGAGCAGGTGGCGGAGCGGCGGTCCCAGGTGGGCGTGGAGTCCCCGGTGCTGGCGAGCTCTCCCCAGGTCACCTCCGCGGGGAAGAAGTCCAGGTGCCCCTCCTGGTTCACCGTGGTCGGGACGATGTGGCACTCCTCGCACTGGATCGCGGCCCGAATGGCGCCGTCGTTGAGATGGGACTGGTGCGCGCCCACGGTGACCTCGCTGGTGTCGCTGGCGTCGTCGGTGGACCGCGGTGGAGCCGGGTTCGCGCCGCTCCCGTGGCACTGGGTGCAGGAGATGGCGAGCTGGTCGCAGTCGATGGGCTCCGACTCGCCGCGCAGGTGGCTGCAAGCGCCCGCGAGGGCCGCCACGGAGAGAGTCACGGCCGCCGTGACGACCCAACCGGCAATGGATCGGCGGCCGCATACAGAGGTCGCTCCTTTGAGAGCCCCAGCGATCCTCGCTCCACGTGGTGCCGGCCGCGCCGTGCTCCTTTCGCCCCACACAGCCAGGGCGCCGGTGAACAGATCCCGTGTCGGCTCTAGTCGCATCGTAGTCCTCTGTATGGAACACAACATTAGCCGGCATCGCCGACCACACGAATCCGTAAGGTGCAACGGATTACAGACGCGCTCCTCCGTGAAAAACACCGACATGGACCCACATACCGGGTGAGAAAGCCGGTGCCATGCGCTCAGGGGATCGGGCAGAAGCGACCGTGTACTTGCGCAGATGGGCTCCGGACAGTACCGGCGACGACTCGATCCGCCCACAAGGCTCAGGGGCACAAGTACCCTCAGACATCCAACCTCCGGGCTCGGTCGGCACCGAGACCAGGCCGGCCGTTTTGGTCCACATTCAGCGCCTGGTGGCCAGGGTGGAGCCGGGCCGGGCGCCGGGGATCCCGACCGCGCTCCACCCTGGATCTGCCCACCCATCTCCCCGGCACCGGGGCAACAGCGCAGAGATCTAGACCGTTACGCCAGATCCAGTCCGCCCCGTGAAACCGGGCTCGCCCGGGCCGCGTCCCCCTCCGCTCTGCTGGCACCCATCGTGCAGTGCTCGAGCTGGTGCCAGCGGTCTCCCAGCACTGCGACCCGCCGGCACATGGAGGAACCGATGTCCAGCATGAGATTCGCCGCCACCCTCCTGGCTCTGCTCCTGAGCGCCGGCCCAGGCTGCCGGGACAGGGCCGTCTCGTCCAACCTCTGCCAGGACGACTCCGACTGCCCCGACGGCTGGAGCTGCGCCGAGGAGGTGTGCACCTTCTCGCCGCCAACCTGTACCCAGAACGAGGCCCGCATCTGTGGCTGCCCGGGGGACACCTTCGGGGTGGAGATCTGCGACGACCTCGGCACATGGCAGCCGTGTGTCTGCCCCACGTGGTGCGGCGATGGGCTCTGCTCACAGGGGGAGGACAGCCGGGCCTGTCCACAGGACTGCGGCTGGCCCGGCTGCGGAGACGGCACGCTGGACCCGGGGGAGGCCTGCGACGACGGGAACAACTCAGGCGGCGACGGATGCTCTGCAGACTGCCTCTCGGACGAGAGCTGCGGCAACGGCGTCCTGGACCCGGGGGAGGCCTGCGACGACGGAAACAACTCAGACGGCGACGGATGCTCTGCAGACTGCCTCTCGGACGAGGCCTGCGGCAACGGCGTCCTGGACCCGGGGGAAGCCTGCGACGACGGAAACAACTCAGACGGCGACGGATGCTCCGGGAGCTGCTGGTCGGACGAGACCTGCGG
>JAJRWW010000039.1 GCA_024276595.1 Myxococcota bacterium | reverse complement strand
GTCCTCCTTGGGTCGTCGATGCCCACCCAGACCCGACCCGGCTCCGAGGAGGGAGTTGGCCCGACCAGCGTTTTTTCGGGAAGACCTGCGGCCATCGCCCGTAAGGCAATGCTTGACGTGTCACAGGCTGGACCGGATACTCGGGACGACCCCCTCGACGGCTGGAGCTCCGGCGCGGCGCCAGGTGCCGCTCCCCACGCTCCGAACCGACCAGGCTCGCTCGGCCCGTCGGGCGCCGACCCAGGTGCGCTCCACCTGCTCGGCTGTCCCGACCTGCTCGCTGCTCCTGGCTCTGTCCAATCCGTCGGGCCGGTGACAATGGCTCGAACAATGCTCTGTCCAAAATGTCGCAGATGCTTTCCTGAGCAGGACGCCTTCTGTCCCTACGACGGGACGCCTCTGGTGGCGTCCTCCTCGGCGGGATCTCTCCCGGCTGTGTCGGGCGCCACCCCTGCCCGGTCTGCCGGCCCGGCGCCAGACGAGAAGCCGACCGCCCAGATGTCCACCGACGAGCTGGAGGCGGCCCTCTCGGCCACCAGGGCAGCCGCTAACAGAAGGACCCCCGCAAGGCCCCCCCGGCCTGCGAGCCCACCCCGGGAGGGGAGGTCCACCGCTCGCATGCCGGTGGGTGACCTGGCCCGGGCCATGGCCTCCACTGGCAATCAGTCTGCCCTCCGATCAGCGCCAGCGCCCGTCTCTGCCCCCAGGCCATCCTCCGCGTCCAGACAGTCCCCAACGGTGCGGATTCCCTCCCGGACCGACATCCCGGCCCACGCACCCTCGCCGCTTCCGGCTGGACCGTCTCTGGAGCCCCCCGGGCCTCCGCCGGTACAGCTAAGCGCCCCCACCCCTGGCCAGGCGCCCGAGATCACCGAGAGCTTCACCCACATCAAGCCCGGAGCAACCGTGGGCGAGTACCAGATCACGGGTGTGCTGGGTCACGGGGGGATGACCCAGGTTTTTGCGGGCGTCCACCCGGTCATTGGAAAGCGCGTGGCCATCAAGATCCTGCACGCCAGGTACTCCCAGGACGACGACCTGCTGGCCCGCTTCATCCAGGAGGCCCAGGCGGTGAACCAGGTGGGCTCGGACCGAATCGTGGACATCTTCGGGTTCGGCCACCTCCCCGATGGGCGCGCCTACCTTGTGATGAGCCAGGTGGACGGCCAGCCCCTGTCCGACCTCATCGAGGCTGGCGGCCCCCTCGCCACCACCCAGGCCCACTCCATCTTCATGGACGTGGCCAGCGCCCTGGCCGCCGCCCACTCGGTGGGCATCGTGCACCGGGATGTCAAGCCCAGCAACATCATGGTCCAGACCGACCCGAGCGGCGCCTTCCGCGCCCAGGTGCTGGACTTTGGGGTGGCCAAGCTCCTGAGCACCGACGTGCACGCCCCGGGCGTGAGCACCGTGGATGGGACGCTCATCGGCACACCCCTATACATGTCCCCCGAGCAGGTGCGGGGCCAGCCGGTGGACGCTCGCTCAGACGCATACGCGCTGGGGATAAGCATGTTCCAGGCCCTGACGGGCGAGATCCCCTTCGATGTGGGCTACGACATGGACATCGCCCTGGCCCACCTGGAGAAGCAACCCAGGGCTCCGAGCAGCCTGCGCCAAAACCTCTCCCAGGAGTGGGACCGCCTCATCCTGGACTGCCTGGAGAAAGACCCCGCCCGGCGACCACAGTCCATGGAGGACATCCAGACCCGGCTGGTGCAGCTTGGGGTGTCGGCGACCAGGGGCGGAACGGGATACGTGGACCTGCCCAGCTACGTGAACCTCCAGGCTGTGCTCGCTGGCGTGGACCAGGAGCCCAGCCCCTCCCCTGCCTCATCCCGCTGGAAGCCAGCCCTGGTGGCGGCGGCAGCGGGGCTCGCGCTCGCGAGCGCTGCCCTCCTGTACTGGCTGACCACCTGAGGGGCGCCAGCGGAGGGCCCCAGGGCTCCCGGCTGGCAGGTCAGCCGCCGGCGATCATCTGCAGGGCGGTTACCACCTGGCCGTCCTGGAGCCTCTGGGAGGGCTCCACCCGCTCCCCTTCGATGAGACAGCTCAGGCCGGGCACAGGCCCCCGCAGACCAGCGCTTTTGAGCAGGTCCCGAACCCGGTCCCCCTGCCTGAGAGAGTACCCCCCCGGCTCCAGGAATCGTGCGGCCGGTCCGTGGACCAGCAGCGTCACGGAGATGGGGCGCCGCTTTCCAAAAAGCATCTCCGATCCCTAGCACCAAAAACCCCAAGTTGACAAGCCGCGTCATTAACCGTCTACTGTCTGGGGCCACAGCGAACCACGGAGCAATCAATTAGCAAAGGATACATGGGCAAGATCCTCTGGGTGGACCTCACGAACGGGCTCATCGAGGAGGAGACAGTCCCCGACGAGACCTACGAGCGCTTTCTGGCCGGCTATGGGCTGGGGGCGAAGATCCTCTTCGAGCGCATGGAGCCCGGAGTGGATCCCCTGGGACCGGACAACATCCTGGGCTTTCTCTCCGGCCTTCTCTCGGGAACCGGCGCCCTTTTCGCGGGGCGCTGGCAGGTGGTGGCCAAGAGCCCGCTCACCGGCGGCTGGGGAGACTCCAACTGCGGCGGGGACCTCGCTCCCGCCATCAAGCGCACGGGGTACGACGGCATCTTCTTCACGGGCAAGAGCCCCAGGCCCGTGTACCTGCTCATCGAGGGGGAGGAGAAGAAGCTCGTCGACGCCGCAGACCTCTGGGGGGTCGACGCCATCGAGACCGAGGAGCGCCTACAAGAGAAGCACGGCAAGGCCTTCCGCGTAGCCACCATCGGCCGAGGGGGTGAGCGCCAGTCGCTCATCAGTGGTATCGTGAACGCCAAGGGGCGGCTGGCAGCCCGCTCGGGGCTGGGGGCTGTGATGGGCTCCAAGAACCTCAAGGCCCTCTGCCTCAAGGGGGCAACCCGCGTCCAGATGCACGATCAGAAGCGGGTCCTCGCCCTCTCCAAGGAGTTCCGGGCCCGCCTCAAGAGGGACGAGAAGGTGGACCGCTTCTTCTCGGGTGGGGTCGTTGGGGTCATGGGGCGGCTGCTAAAGTACTTCAAGACCCAGCCAGCCATGGCAGGGGACCTGTTCAAGCTCACCCTGCGCATCTGGGGAACATCCGGGATCGCCGCCATGTCGGCGGAGAACGGGGACTCCCCCGTCAAGAACTGGAAGGGCGCGGGATACAAGGACTTCCCCTTGACGACCCGCTCGAAGAAGATCGGCGACGACGCCGTGACCGCCTACGAGACCAAGAAGTACGCCTGTCACTCTTGCCCGCTCTCCTGCGGGGGCAAGTGCTCTGTCAAGGACGGCCCCCATCCCCTGCCAGAGACTCACAAGCCCGAGTACGAGACCCTCTGCGCCCTGGGCACCCTGCTGCTCGTGGATGACCTGGAGCGCATCTACCAGGCCAACGAGCTGCTCAACAGGGCAGGCGTGGACACCATCAGCGCGGGCTCCACCATTGCCTGGGCTTTCGAGTGCTTCGAGAGAGGGATCCTCACGGAAGAGGACACCGAAGGGCTACAGCTTCGCTGGGGCGACGGCCAGGCAATGCTCGCGTGCGTGGAGAAGCTCATCTCGGGAGAGGGCTTTGGTGAGCTGCTCAAGGACGGCGTCAAGGCCGCCTCGGAGAAGCTCGGCAAGGGCTCGAAGCAGTGGGCCATGCACGCTGGCGGCCAGGAGCTGCCCATGCACGACGGCCGCTACGACGCGGGCTACGGCCTGGCCTACGAGGTGGAGCCCACCCCGGGTCGCCACACCATTGCCTCCTACACCTACTCGGACCTGATGAACCTGGGCGCAAAGACCAAGCAGATGCGCAAGGCCAAGCTCTTGCATAGCTTCAAGGATCGCTTCGGTGTTCACGGCAAGGGCCAGGAGATGAGCGTGATAAGCGCATTCATGGACGTGGTCAACGGCTGCGGCATGTGCATCTTCGGCGTCTCCGTGGGCGGCGACCCACCCGTGGTGGAGTGGATCAACGCAGCCACGGGCTGGCACCGCACCTTTGACGAGTACCTGGACGTGGGGCGCCGCATCAAGGCGGTGCGCCAGGCTTTCAACGTCCGCGAGTCCATATCCCCCGCAGACACCAAGATGACTGGCCGCGCCAGGGGCGTTCCCCCGCTCGACACCGGCCCCAACAAGGACGTCACCCCTCCCTTTGACGACCTGGCGAGGGACTTCTACCTGGCAATGGGCTGGGACCCGGTGAGCGGTGCCCCCATGGACCACACCCTCGACCGCCTCGGCCTGCCCGAGGTGAAGGAAGCCATCTCCAAGCTGCACGGCTAGACGCCAGATCTCCTCATCCGTCAAGAGCACATCCCCTTGCGAGCGGCGCGCTCTTGAGCCTATGATGATACGAGGGCAACGGCTCACAGCCTTGCGCCGTTGCCCAGCGAGTGCACATGAAAGAAGCCACGACGGCACACATTCGCCCTCTGGGGCTGCTGCTCACCCTGGTGCAAGGGCTCATTGGTCTGGGCCTGGTCGGCTGCTCGGACGACGACACCCAGGATCCCTGTGAGCAGGTGGAGAGCCGCTGCGACACCCTCGGCTCCAAGAGCTGCGAGGGGGACACCATCCTCGTGTGTGGCCGGGCTCCCTCCGGCTGCCTGGAGTGGCTCCCCTCCGACAGGTGCCCGACCGGGCTGGCCTGCTTCGGAGGATCGTGTGTCTGCGACGATGAGTGCGTCCCGGACACCACCGGGTGTGAGGGCAACACTGTCGTGCAGTGCGCGGTGACCTCGGATGGCTGCCTGCTCTGGGAGGAGATGGTCGACTGCGCCGCCTCGGAGATGTCTTGCGACGACACCGAGGACGCAACCTGCGTGGTCGGGGCCGGCTGTGGCAACGATCTGCTGGAGCCTCCCGAGCTCTGTGATGGAACCGACCTGGGCGGTCATGACTGCCTGGAGCAGGGGTTTGGCGGTGGCGTGCTCTCTTGCAACAGCTCTTGCGATGGCTTCGACACCACCGCCTGTGTCCCCTCGCCAGACTGCGGCAATGGAACCATCGAGCCCCCGGAGGTGTGCGACGGGAGCGACCTGGGTGGAGCCGACTGTCAGTCCGAGGGCTTCCACGGCGGAGAGCTCGCCTGCCGGGCCAACTGTGGTGCCTTCGACACCAGCGCGTGTGACGGCTTCTGCGGCGACGGGACCCTCAACGGTCCTGAGCAGTGCGACACCAACGACCTGGGCGGAGAGACCTGCGAGACCCTCGGCTTCATCAGCGGAGCGCTCCTGTGCGACGCGGGCTGCCTGCTGGACATGACCCAGTGCTCCTCCCCCTGGCAAATGTCGAGCTGCTGGATCGAGGCCCCCTCGCCAATGGCCACCGCCCAGGAGTCGAGCCTCCTGCCCATCACCGGCCAGGTGAGCATCGTCGGCCTCACGGACCAGTCCAACGGTCCGAACCCGGACCCGCTGGTGTGGGTCGACGTGGGCGCGGGGCCCGACGGATCAGACCCTGTCCAGAGCCCTGCCACCTGGACATGGTATCCGGCCTTCCCGCTCTCGAGCTTCAACCATCCCAGCGACGACCGCTATGAAGGGGATCTCCTGGTGCCACCGGCGGCGGCATCCCCCTATGACTACGCCGTGCGCGTCTCGGTGGACGCGGGCCAGAGCTGGAGCTACTGCGACCTCAATGGGGGGAGCTACAGCCCCGCGGATGCGGGCGACCTGACTGTCATCCCCTGAGCCTTGCCCCCCCCCTCGCACCAAGCACTTGTGGGCTGGCAGGATCCGTGACATCACCTGTGGCCATGAAAAGAGACGAACCAACAGACGACATGGAGCAGGCGACCGGGACAACGCCTGCGGGGCCTGCGGAGCCCGCAGAGCATGCAGAGCCCGCAGAGCATGCAGAGCCCGCGCTGCCCAGGCTGGCCCTTCGCGGTGTTGTCGGCGGGGTGCTCATGGGCCTCGCCAACCTGGTCCCCGGCATCAGCGGCGGCACCATGCTCCTTGCGGCGGGAGTCTATCCGCGCTTCGTCAAGGCCATCGCCGAGATACCGACCTTCAAGCTCCGCGTCCCCTCCCTGGTGCTCCTGGGCGCGGTGGGCGCCTCTGC
>JAJRWW010000438.1 GCA_024276595.1 Myxococcota bacterium | reverse complement strand
GTACCCGCGATGATCGTGCCGATGCAGGAAGCGCCGCCGTTACACGCGGGCGGGCCCACCAGCGAGGGCGTGCCCCACTCGAACACCGGGATGGCCCCCGAAATACCGGTCCAGTCCACGGGCGCCGCGCTCCCCTCGAAGTCCTCGAACCAGACGGCGTTGAGCACGTCGAAGGTGAAGGTCTGCTCGTCGAAGTTGCTGGCGTTGGCGGTGTCCTCCACCCGGATGGTCACCGACACGGCCCCGATGTCCGAGGCGTCCGGCGTGCCCGCCAGAACGCCGGTGGAGGCGTCGATGGAGAGCCAGGCGATGTTGGTCCCCCCGGCGATGGACCAGTCGTAGCTCCCCGAGCCCCCCAGCACCTGCACCTGCACGTCGTAGGGGTAGCCGGTGACGGCCGTGGGCAGGGCTTCACTTGTGATCTGCACCGGAATTTCCTCGGCCTCGGCGATGAGCACGTCGTCCACGTACCAGCCGGCGTCGTTGTTTTGGCCATCGGAGTAGAAGGCAAAGCGCAGCACCACCTCCCGCCCCACCCAGGGGGTGAGGTCCACGAGCACCGGCCGCCAGCCAGCGCCGGAGTAGCCGCCAGTCCAGGCGTCCTCGCCCCCCAGGTTGTCGTAGTTGTAGGCGGGCTGCACATTGGCCGGAGGGATGGGCACGAAGCTCACGCCGCCGTCCTCGCTGATGCGCAGGTTGCCGCCGTCAGCCTGGGCCTCGGAGCTGAGCCAGGCGTAAAAGAGCAGCGTGGGCGCCGTGGCAGAGGTGAGATCCACAAGCGGGGTCTCCAGCCAGTCGAAGGCATAGGAGCCGTTGTCGTCGTAGTTGGCGCCGATCCGGGTCCCGGCGCAGGCGGCACCCCCGTGGGCCGCCGCAGGGCCCACCGCCGAGGGCGAGCCCACCTCCCACATGCCGTGGGAGGACCAGTTGACCGCCTGGCCACCTTCGAAGTCCTCGCGCAGGTAAAAAAGCCGGTTGGCGCAGCCGGAGGTGTCGAAGGTGCAGCCAGCGCCGCAGGCCAGGGACCCGGACTCGAAGCCGAGTAGCTGGCAGGTCTGCCCGCGCAGATCGTCCCCGTCGCACTCCTCGTCGCAGCCGGCCGTATCGTCGCCACAGGTGGGGAGGGTGCCGGTGCAGGTGGAGGTGTCGATCTGGCAGGAGGCAGTGCACGAGAGGCTCCCGCCCGTGTAGCAGAAGTCCTCGCAGGTGATTCCGCCGAAGTCGCTTCCATCACACTGCTCGCCAGGGTCCATGGAGCCGCCGTTGCAGTCCGGGCAGCAGTCCTCCTGGCAGAGGACGCAGGTCTCGTGGTTGGCGACGTCGCAGGTGCCATCCCCGCAGACGAACTCCGCCTGGCAGCTCCCGTCGCACCCGTCGGCGGCGGTGGTGTTGCCGTCGTCGCACGTCTCTCCCACCTCTACGATGGCGTTCCCACACTCTGCGCCGGGCACCTCGTCCGTGCAGCCCTGGCTGCAGCCGTCTCCGTTTACGTTGTTGCCGTCGTCGCACTCCTCGCCCTGATCCAGCACGGAGTTGCCGCAGTCGGGGCAGCAGTCCGCGGGGCTGTACTCGCAGGTCTCGCCGTGGGCCTCGTCGCAGTTGCCGTCGCCCGTCACGAACTCCGTGCGACAGTCGGACATGCAGCCGTCTCCGTTTACGTTGTTGCCATCATCGCACTGCTCGGGAGGAACCAGCTCACCGTCGCCGCAGCCATCCTCGCGGGCGCAGGTGGCCGAGCAGCCGTCCCCGTCCTCCACGTTGCCGTCGTCGCAGCCCTCGGTCAGCTCCCAGATGCCGTTTCCACACACCGCACCCGACTCCTCGTCCTGGCAGGTGCCCGAGCAGCCGTCGCCGGAGAGGACGTTGTCGTCGTCGCAGGTCTCCCCCACGTCCAGCTTGCCGTTGCCACAGCCCACCTCGGTGTTGCAGTAGCTGTCGCAGCCGTCGCTGTCGTCGAAGTTGCCGTCGTCGCACTCCTCTCCCGGCTCCACCACCTCGTTGCCGCAGAAGCCCTCCTTTTCGCACAGGGAGCTACATCCGTCCCCGTCGACGGTGTTGCCGTCGTCGCAGGACTCCCCCAGCTCCCAGACGCCGTTGCCACACACGGCGTCTCCGCCGCCGGTGTCGGGGCAGCCAGACAGGGTGATGGTTGCAGCAAATACGGCCGCCAGCGCAGCGGCGTCGCGGGCCAACTTACGAGTCGTGGTCATGGTCTCCTCCGGGTGTGGGCATAACATAGACCGGGAGGGGCCAGCGGATCAACAAAAATGGGGGCCAGGATGCTGGCCACGGTGGGCAGAGGTGGAGGGCGACGGCCGACCCAGGAGCCGGACAGCGCGCGGCGTGGGCCGCGGCTCAGGCTGCGCGGCCTTGGAGCAGCTCGTCCAGGGCCTCCTGGTAGTAGTGCTGCCCGCGCAGGCCCACTATGGTCTCCACCACCCGACCCCTGTCGAAGATGAGCACCGTTGGGGTCCCTCGAACCCGTAGCTTGCTCGTGGTCCGGGGCGCGGCGCTCGCGTCCAGGTGGCAGACCTTTACCTTTCCGTCGTAGTCGGCGGCCAGGCGCTTTATGGTGGGCGCCAGGGCGTCACAGGGAGCGCAGCCCGGCGACCAGATGTCCACCAGCACCGGCTCGGCGGCCTGCCGCACCTCCCTGTGAAAGTTCGAGTCGTCCAGCGCGACGGGGTCCTGCTCGGCACCAAAGCCCAGCCATTGCATAATACCCATGGAGCACCTCCGGAGCCGCCCCTGGCGGCGAGTCGTTCACAGGGGGTAGCTGCAACCTGTGTGCCGCCAGGGAAGTCATCACACAATGTCTCACATTGTTGGATAGTTGCAGACGCTGCAGCCACCGCACGCTGCAGCGCAGCCAGTTGCAATCGTCGGCGCTTGCCACAGTTGCAACATCATGGCCGGCGTGGCAAAGGGTTGGCCAATGGGTCCCGAGCCTGCTACTACGCCCTCCATGTCCCACGGTTGCCACCATCCGAGCCTCGGCTTCGCCTCGGCGCTGGTGGCGCTCGCCCTGTGGGCGGCCTCCCTGGGCCCCTCCTGCCGCCGGAGGCCCATCCGACCTGCCGCCAGCTCACCGGAGTCGGGGTCACGGTCTGGATCGAGCCCCCTGGGAGATCACTCGGGCTCTCCCCTCAGGAGCCCCCTGGACGCCAAGGACACGGCCGGCGCCAAGCAACGCTTCGTGGAGATCCTGCGAAGAACGCTCAACGGGAGGATCACCGATCCCGCGCGCCAGGGGCGCTGGGACTTCTGGTCGGACGCCTCGTCCCTGTACCAGCTCCCGGACAAGACCTCGGCCTGGCTCATGAGCTTCCGCCGCACCTCCCCCACCAGCCAGGAGGGCTACCTCGTGCTGGGGACGATCTTCGGCCAGAACACCGTCGTGCGTGGACATTGGCGAGTGGACGCGGGCATAGACGACATCCACGTCGTCGACATGGGCAAGGCGGGGCGATTCATCTACACCGTCTCCTTCGACACGACCAGCACCAACCGAAGGATCTTCCATCACCTGCTGCGCTTCGACGGTCACGCAATAAGAGCCGTCTGGTCCTATCGGCTCGACTATGACGTTCTGCTGCCATCCACCTACGAGCCGGTGTCGGTGACCTTCCGCGACGAGGATGGAGATGGAGCTCGGGAGGTGCGCCTCCGGATCCCGGGCAAGAAGACCCCGCACCTGTGGAAGCGCCGCTGGGCGCTCTTCAGGTGGAGCCCCCCTCGCAACGAGTTTCTTCCCTTCCGAAACCTGGCCTT
>JAJRWW010000038.1 GCA_024276595.1 Myxococcota bacterium | reverse complement strand
GGCCATCGCCCTTGCCCTTGCCCTTGCCCCTGCACCCCAAAGGCGGGGCGCAGAGGAGCAACAGGGCAGCGAGCAACCAAGACGCGCGAGACATGGAAGGAGTATAGCCCACCCATGGTGGGCGCTCAACAAAGGGCTCTGCTGCTCCCAGGAAAAGCCAGGCGCTGGCCCAGGGCGCCAACCTCTGGTAGGCTCGCTCGACCGAGACCACCGCTTTGGAGGAGATGTTTTATGGCGAGCAAGAACAGAAAGTACTGCAACGTATCCGAGGACGTCTTCGAGTGCATGAAGAAGGGGCTCGAAAAGCGTGGCGCCGAGATCAAGGGCGACACCAAGGGCACCTTCAAGATCACCACCTACGGCTTCGACTTCAAGTTCAGCTATGAGTGGGACGGCGAATCCACCCTGCAAGTTGTCTGCACGGACAAGCCCTTCGTGGTGGGCTACGGCAAGATCTGGGACACCGTGGACCCTGGCGTCACCTCCTGTGGCGGGCAGGTCTGCTGACCGGGTGAGCGATGAAGTACCAGTTGCGCCCCGCCCTGTACTGCTCCAAAAACTGCTCCCGGGTGAGCGGAGGCTCCCCCGCGAGCCAGCAGGACATGAGGCTCACCCTGAGCCCCAGGGTCCGGGTGAGCAGCCGGTAGATCATCTCGCTCGTGACGCCGTACTTGCGTGATGAGGCGCCGTGCTCGAAGATGATCACTGGCCGGGTGCGGCGTATGGTCCTTACGCCCCCGGCGAGCACACCGTACTCTCCCCCCTCCACGTCGATCTTGATCAGGGCCACCGGTGCGTCCTGGGGGATGATGTTGTCCAGCCGATCCACCCGCACCCGAATCTGCCTGACCACCTCGCGCTTCGGATAGCCACGCTGCAACAGACCGCTATAGGCCGGGTCGGTCACCACGTGCTGAAAGACGGCAGTGCCGGTGCGATTGGCCAGGGCCAGCTAGTGCACCTTGATCCGGGGAGAGGGGAAGCGCTTGCGCACCATGGCAGCGTACCTGGGGATAGGCTCGAAGGCGTGGTGCGTCCCCCTGGGGGCCAGCCGCACCATCATGGCCAGGATGTCTCCCTTGAAGGAGCCCACGTCGATGGCGGTGGAGCCGGGCGCCAGGACCCGCTTCATCACCTCCAGGGTCTCCACGTCGTAGCGCCTCCCCTGCTCCTTGGCAGGCAGCCTCCGCAGCCTGCATGGCACGCGCGCCGGGCAGGCCGCCACAAGCGGCGCACCGGCCACGAGCAGCGCGCCAACGGCCAGGGTGAACGGATGGAAGCTGTCGTTTTCCTTCATGGGTGCTTTCCTGAAATGCACGGGGGGAGGTCAGGTCCCACGGGATCGCTCCAGCCCCGCGTCAAAGGCGGCCAGGTTGGCTTCTCCAAAGCGCGCCGGAACCCGCGCCAGGAGCGCGTCCCTCCAGCAGGAGCGCTCCACCGGGAGGAGATCCATCCCTGCCAGCGCTCCAATGAGCACGGCCCCGAGCGCCCTGGGGGTGCCGCAGGCAGCGGCGATTGAGACGGCGTCCAGCGCCAGCACGCGCCTGGAGGACGCTCGCAGCCGGGCCAGGACCTCCTCGACGGGAGGATAGGGCGTGCCCCCAGCTCCCGCGGACATGGGCACAACCGGGCGCGTGTTGACGAGAACAACGGTCCGATCTGCGCTGGCCTTGGCCACGAAGCGCAGCGCCTCCACCGGCTCGAAGGCCAGCAGCACGTCCGCGGCCCCGTCCGGGATGGTGGGGGCGCGCAGCCCACCCAGGACTACCGCCGACTGCACCACTCCGCCTCGCTGGGCCATGCCGTGCAGCTCGCTCGTCACCACCTCCAGCCCGGCGGCCAGCGCCGCCTCGCCTATGATGATGGTGGCCGTGATGCTGCCCTGCCCTCCCACCCCGGCGATGAAGATACGAACCCGCCCCGAGCCTGTCTCCCCGTGGTTCATGGCGCGGTGTCCTCTGCGCCACGTGTACTGGAAGCGGACATCCCCCGCCCGGGCGCAGGTCCTGGCGGCGCGATGTCCATCTGGGTGGGCGGCACCTGCATAATTGCGCCGTTGGGGCAGATCTGCGCGCAAACCCCGCAGCCCACGCAGATGGTGGGATCAATGGCAATCCCCCCCTTATCGTCCACGGAGAAAGCTGGGCAGCCGAAGGTGTCGATGCAGATGTCGCACTTGGCGCACTGGCCACAGACCAGGCAGCGCTGGGCCTCCAGCAGCGCCTGCTCCAGCTCGAGGCCCTGCTCCACCTCCTGCCTGTCCCCTCGCTCCGCCGGATCCAGGGTGGGCATGACCGCCCGCGGAGCTGGAACCACCTGCTCGGGAGCATATCGCTCCCTCGGGGCTCCACGAGCCTTGCCGAGGTCGGGGTCGGGGTCGGGGCCCACCCCGAGGCGCGCCACGGGGGACACATCCCAGCGCCCCTTCGCCAGGTAGGCGTCCACCGCCCTGGCCACAAGCTGGCCCCCTGCGATGGCGTGGATGACCGTCCTGGGCCCGGTGGCGGCGTCCCCGGCAGCGAAGACACCCGGCAGGGAGGCCATGCCGGAGCGGTCCAGCTTCACCGTACCCCACCTGGTGCGCTGCACCGACCGGGGCAAAAAGCCCAGGTCGGCGCGCTGGCCGATGGCGACGATGATGGTGTCCGCCGACATGAGCTCCTCCGTGGCATCCAGCAGCACGGGCCGCCGCCGACCGGACGCATCCGGCGGGCCCAGCTCCGTGCGGGCAACCACCAGGCCCACCGCCCGACCGGAGTCGGTCTCCACCGAGATCGGAGCGCAGAGCTCCCTGAGCTCCACGGACTCCTCCTCGGCCAGGGCCAGCTCATCAGGCGAGGC
>JAJRWW010000437.1 GCA_024276595.1 Myxococcota bacterium | reverse complement strand
GCCGTACTGCCCCGGTCCGATTGCCAGGGAGCCCCGGCTCCCGTAGGGATCCGCCTTGGTGGCGTAGGCCCCCGGGGCCCCCTTGGGCCCGGCTGGTCCCTGGACTCCTCGCGGGCCCTGGATCCCCTGGGGACCCTGCTCACCGCGCACCCCCTGGGGGCCCTGGGGGCCCGGTGGGCCCCGCGCGCCCTTGGGCCCGGGAGGGCCCTGGGGACCCACCCCGCCCACCTTGCCAGCGGGGCCCACCGGGCCCAAGGGCCCGGGCGGGCCCACGGGCCCCCGCGGGCCCGCCGGGCCGCGGAGGGCCCCTCCCGGCAGGGAGGCGAGGGCCCTGGCAACGGCGAGGGCGTCGGGGCTTGTGCCGTGTCGCTCCATCCTTCGGATGCGTCGCTCCAGCTCGTCCAGGAGCTCCTGGAGGCTCTGGGCACGTCCCCCTCCTGAGCCCCGGTGGGTCAGCTCCGCAGTGGTCATGGGCATTCTTCGAGGGCCGGACCTCTTGCTGTCCAGCGACCGAACGGGCTCCCGGTCCTGGCCGCAGAAGACCAGCGCGAGGGCGCAGAAAACCGTGAGCAGAGCTTTCCTCATGCGGTTCGATCGTACAGCCTCTGGCGTCTGCCGGGCAAATTTTCCAGCCGGAGCTACCTCCCTGGGCCAGGAGATGAATGACGCCTGGCGTTGCGGTGGCGAGATCCAGATGCAGGACGGGCCATGGCCCCTGGACGGGCCCCTGGGATCGGGCCAGGCTTCAGACCCCAGCCGGAGAGCTGGCGCCCTGTGACCTTCGCCGGATCCTTGAATGGCACCACCCGGATCTTGTCCAGGCGGATCCAGTCGGCGGTGATCTGCACCCCCCGCAGGCGCTTGTGCACCAAAGTGAGCACCCTGGGGCCGTGGAGAAAGGTCATGGGCTGAGATGCCCAAAGGGCGCGCTCTAGCTGGGCCGAGTAGGCTGCCCTGCGACGCCGGGTGAGCGCGTTTCGCATCTGGCCCAGGAGCTTGTCCACCGCCAGGCTGCCCAGCCGGCCATAGTTGCGCTTGCTGGTGGAGTGAAACAGCACCGAGAGATCCTCGGCGGGGCGCCCCCGAAAGCTGAGGGCTGCCGCCATGAACTTGCCCGAGCGCAGCAGCCTGAGCAGGCGCCTCCAGTCCGTCTGCACCGGCTCCAGCTCCACGCCAGAGCGCTTGAGCTCGGCGGTGATCACCTTCAGCTCGTCGTCCATCACCCGGGAGGTCACCGGGCGAAGCAGGACTATCCGCATGGGGTGCTGGCCGAGATCCCGGATCTTGTCCCCATCCCGATCCCTCCAGCCGGCGTTGTCCAGCAGGTTCCGGGCGCGCACCGGGTCGTAGGGCCAGGGCTCGAGCCCGGGGTCTCCCAACCCGGCGGGCCTGTAGAAGGGCCCGGCCACCGGACGGGCGAGGCCCCTGTAGACCTCCTTGATTATTCGCCCCCTGTCCATGAGCATGGTGAGCGCCCTGCGGACGCGGAAGTCCGAGAGGACCTTGCTCCTGGTGTTCCAGAGGATGAAGTCGAAGCCCGGCGGCTCGCTCCAGATGCGCTGGAAACGCCGCTTGGCCCAGAGGGTGATCTGCTCCGGGTAGTGCTGGCGGGCCACGCTGGGCAAGATGTCCACGAGGCCACGCTTGAGATCAGTCAAGGCCTTGGATGGATCGGGGATCAGCCGAAAGATGAGCTCCTGGATCTCTGGCACGCCACCCCAGTACCGCTCGTTGCGACGCAGGCGGATCTCCTTTGCTCGCACCCACCGAGAGAACCGGAAGGGGCCAGTGCCCACCGGGTGGGTGTTGAGCCGGTGACCCCTCGGGATGGAGCGCCCGGTGAGATGGTACGGCATGATGGGGAGCTCACACAGGTGGTCTAGCAGGTAGCTATTGGGGAAGGCCAGCGTAACTCGGACGCTGTAGGTGGAGAGAGCATCCACCTGGTGAAACTGGTTGATGAGATCCGCTCGAAAGGGGCCCATGGGGGTACCTCGATCGTGCATCCGCCGGAGCGTGTACCACACGTCCCGCGAGGTGAACCGGACGCCATCGTGCCAGGTCACGTCCCGCCGCAGCTTGAACCGGTAGACCTTCCCATCCGGGGACACGGTCCACTCGGTGGCCAGGTGCGGGATCGGCCTCCCCGTCTTGGGATCCCTGCGGAGAAGGGGCTCGAACACGTTGTACATGCCGACACGGTATCCCCAGGATGATATCTTCAGCAGGGGGTTGAGGTGGGCCGGCTCGGCGTCCATGGCAATGACCACCTGCCGCTCTCTGGGCACCGTGGGAGCGGCGGGCGCTGCCCTGGGACGAGCTCGCCCAGGGGGCACCACCTCCACGCCACCATCTACGAGGTGCCGCCGGGCCAGCCTCCTGCGAGCCAGCTCCTTCTCGTGCGGAGTCTTGGGGCGGTCCACGTCGCAGGCCGGCAGGAAGCCCACCAGGGCCAGGAGCAGAACACCCGGGGTCGGGCGATGCATGGCACAGGTATGGCGCAACTGTCCGCCAGGCGCAAGGAGGCTGACACCGACACGCCAACACCTGGATGTGGGCAGAGGAGGGGATCTGGTCGAAAGTGGGCTAGGGGCCGGGTGAGGCCCTGGCCTACCTCTCCACGATGAGGGCTGCCCCTTCTCCGCCACCGATGCACAGGGTCGCGCAGCCGCGCTTGGCGTCCCGTGCCACCATGGCGTGGAGCAGGGTGGTGAGGATCCGCGCTCCAGAGCAGCCGATGGGGTGCCCGATGACGACCGCGCCGCCGTTGACGTTGACCCTCTCGGGGTCGAGAGCGAACTCCTCGTTGGCGGCCATGGTGACCACCGCGAAGGCCTCGTTGATCTCCCACAGGTCGATGTCGGATGCCTGGAGATCCGCCTTGGCCAGAGCCTTCTTCACAGAGCCTGCCGGGGCCGTGGTGAACCACTCGGGGGCCTGGGCAAAGGAGGCCTGCGAGACGATGCGCGCCAGGGGCTTTACGCCCAGCTCATCGGCCCTCTCCCTGGACATGACCACCAGAGCGCAGCCGCCATCGTTGATGGACGATGCGTTGGCCGCGGTCACGGTGCCGTCCTTCTTGAAGGCGGGGCGGAGCCTGGAGACCTTCTCGGGCATGGCCTTGTCGATGCCCTCATCTGTCTTGACCACGATGGGATCGCCCTTTCGTTGCGGGACCTCCACCGCGACTATCTCCGCGTCGAAGCGGCCCTCGTCCCTGGCCGCGCGGGCGCGCCGGGTGGACTCCACCGAGAAGGCATCCTGGGCCTCCCTCGAGAAGCCCTTCTCCTCGGCGCACAGCTCGGCGAACAGGCCCATGTGCTTGTCCTGGTAGGGATCCCAGAGGCCGTCGAAGACCATGCCGTCCACGGCGCCCTTCGGCCCCATTCGCATGCCCCAGCGAGCGTCGGGGAGATAGTATGGCGTACGGCTCATGCTCTCCATGCCGCCCGCGACCACCACGTCCGCGTCGCCGGTCTGAATCGCCTGGGAGGCGAGCATGACCGCCTTGAGGCCCGAGCCGCAGACCTTGTTGATTGTCATGCACTCGACCTTGTGCGGAAGACCCGCGCCCAGGGCCGCCTGGCGCGCAGGAGCCTGCCCTTGCCCCGCTGGCAGAACGCACCCCATGATGCACTCGTCCACGAGCTCTGGATCGATGCCGGCCCGCTGCACCGCGGCCTGGATGGCGACTGCGCCCAGCTTGGTGGCTGGCACAGAGCTGAGCACGCCGCCAAAGCTCCCCAAGGGGGTCCTGACGGCACTCACGATGACGACCTCACGCAAATGGTGACTCATCCGATCTCCTCCTGCCCGGCCGCGGACCAGGGGGCCCACCCGGGCTATGGCTGGGTTGCTTGGGGGGGAACTTAGCTCCTGTGACCGGCAATCGTAAAGCCCGCTCTTGCTGTTTTTTTGGGGCGCCACCTCTGGCGAGTAGGTATTTTTACGGATTGTATTGTCATCTGCAACACTGCTATCATGCGATCCGATGGGGATCAGTGAGGCGAGGATCCAGTGAAACGCACCCGCTTCGTCACGCCGACTGTGATCGAGCACCTGGGCAACAGCCCCGAGGCGGGTCCCCTCAGGGAGCTCGCCCTTCACCGCTGGATCGACCGGGTGCTGCGCTCCAACAGCGTCGACCGAGCCCTGGACCGGCTCCTGGACGCCGTGCTGGACGGGC
>JAJRWW010000436.1 GCA_024276595.1 Myxococcota bacterium | reverse complement strand
CGGGGAGATGAGGCCCGATCCTCGGCTGAAGGCTCCGCCCCCGCTCTCCGCTGGCCCCACCGGGATCCGGGAATGCGACCAGCTTCTCAAGATGCTCGACAGGTGCCACAAGAAGCACGCGGCGCTCCAGATCGCATACAAGACCGTGCTCAAGGACGCTCCCGGATGGAAGGCCAAGGCCCTCAGGCGGGACCCAAAGCAGGTCAGCGAGCTGGCCAAGGCGTGCGCGCGCACCGCCAAGGAGGTGGGTGAGGGCTTCGACTGCAAGTGAGCCTCCAGAGGGTGCCCGGTAACCTGCGGGTGCCTTGCGCTCCTCCCGCCCGTACGGCTACATCTACCTTGCCAGCGACCGCACGGCCTCGAGGATGTGCACCGCAGCCTGGTCCACATCCTCCTGTGCTGTCCCACGACCGGTGGAGAAACGCACGGCACCCTGGGCGTACTCGGGGTCCACACCCATGGCCTCCAGCACCGACGAGGTGCCCCCTGCCGCCGAGTGGCAAGCGGCCCCTGCGGAGGCAGCCACCCGAGGCGCCGCGGCCAGCAGCGCGGCCGCCTCCACGCCGCGAAAGCTCAGGTTCAGGGTGTTGGGGAGGCGCTCCGTGGGGTGGCCGTTGAGTGACACCTGGCCAGGGGCGAGCCCCTCTGTGAGCAGGCGCTGTAGCCTGTCACGCAGCAGGCGCTGTCGCTCGGCGTGGGCGGAGAGGTCCTCTGCGACGACACCGGCCGCCTCTCCCAACCCGGCGAGGCCGATGACGTTCTCGGTCCCGGGTCGGAGGCCCCGCTCGTGGTCGGCACCGTGAAGGATCCTCGACAGAGCCGTTCCCTGGCGAACATAGAGGGCTCCCACCCCCTTGGGGCCATGTAGCTTGTGACCCGCCACGGTGAGCAGGTCCACGCCCAGCTCGTCCACCCTGGTGGGGATCTTGCCGACGCTCTGTGCGGCGTCCGTGTGCAGGGGCACACCGCGCTGGCGGCAGACCTGCGCAATCTCCGCCAGCGGCATGACAGTGCCCACCTCGTTGTTGGCGTGCATCACCGACACGAGGACCGTCCGGTCCCCGATGGCCTCGGCGATCTCCAAGGGGCTCACCCGTCCGCGGCTGTCCACCCGGACGCGGGTGACCTCGTGGCCCTCTGCCTCCAGGTGGGACATTACCTGGTCCACCGCTGGGTGCTCCACTGTCGTTGTAACCAGGTGTGTCCCGCGGTTGGCCTGGAGGCGTGCCAGGCCACAGATGGCCAGGTTGTTGCTCTCCGTGCCCCCGCTGGTGAAGATCAGCTCCTGGGGAGTGCAGCCCAGCAGGTCAGCGACGCGCCGCCGGGCCCGCTCCACCAGCGCGGCGGCGGCCCGGCCCAGGGAGTGGTTGCTGGAGGGGTTGCCGTAGACCTCCATTGCATCGCGCATGGCCTGGGCGACCTGGGGCAGCAGGGGCGTCGTGGCGTTGTGATCCAGGTAGATGGGCTGATCCATCCTGGGATTATCCTCTGCGCGGGGCCAGTTGACCACGACTTTCTCCCGCCCGTCTTTCCCCCTTTGCCCTGGGGAGGTGGAGCTGGTAGATTCTCGGCCAATGAGGCTCTCGGTCATCGTTCCTGCCTTCTGCGAAGAGAACCACATCGGACAGATCCTCGCGCAGATCGACGCCGTGGATCTGCGCCCGCTGGGCCTGGAGAAGGAGGTGGTGGTGTGCGACGACGGCTCCACCGACGCCACCGCCACTGTGGTGGAGGCCTTCTCCCCCAGGGACTCTCTGGTCAGGCTGGTGCGCCACCAGGAGAACCGTGGCAAGGGCGCGGCCATCCGCACGGCCCTGGAGGAGGCGACCGGGGAGATAGCCCTCATCCAGGACGCGGACCTGGAGTACGACGTGGCCGACTACCCGGCCCTGCTCGAGCCCATTGTCCACGGCAGGGCCGATGTGGTCTTTGGCTCCCGCTTTCTCAAGCGCCCCTGGCCCACAGGGATGCAGTTGCCAAACTTCTTGGCCAACCGGATCTTGACCCTCTCCGCCAACCTGCTCTTCGGTGTCAAGATCACCGACGAGGCCACCTGCTTCAAGGTCTTTCGCACGGACATTCTGCGCAGCTTCGACCTGCAGTGCGAGCGCTTCGAGTTCTGTCCGGAGGTCGTGGGGAAGCTGGGGCGCTCCCGGATCCCGGTGCACGAGGTCCCCATAGAGTACGAGGCCAGGGACAACGCCTCGGGCAAGAAGATCCGCTGGACCGACGGAGTTGAGGCGCTGGCGACTCTATTGAAGGTGCGACTGCGAGGCTGAGCCTGTCTGGCCGCAGTGGCCCATCACACTGTGAGTGAGTCACCTGGGTTGAGCACGCGGACCCTGGCGCTGGTCTTGAGCTGCACTCGCGACGCCCAGGCGTCCGGGTCCTGCTCGATGACGTCGAAGGTGTCGTAGTGCATGGGCACCACCACCTTGGGAGCAAGGAGCTCCACAGCGCGGACCGCGTCGTCGGGGCCCATGGTGAAGTTGTCTCCAATGGGGAGGAGCGCCAGGTCGATGTGCTTCTCCCCAAGGAGCTTCATGTCGAGAAAGAGCCCGGTGTCCCCTGCGTGGTAGATCGTCTTGCTGGCGAAGGTGAGCAAGAGCCCCGCTGGGCTGCCGCCGTAGGACCCGTCGGGCAGGGCAGATCCGTGGTGGGCGATGGTGAGCTGCGCCCGACCCCATGGGAAGTTGAACCCGCCGCCAATGTGCATGGGGTGGACACGCTCCACCCCATGGCTCTGCAGGTAGTTGCATATCTCGAAGTTGGAGATGCACAGGGCGCCGTGCTCCTTGGCCAGGGAGACGGCGTCTCCAACGTGGTCTGAGTGCCCGTGGGTGATGGCGATCACATCTGGCTTCAGATCACCCGGGTCAACAGGGGCCTTTGCGTTGCCAGAGAGGAACGGATCGATCAGCAGGCTCACGTACTGCGTCCTCACCATCACCACGGAATGTCCATACCAGGTTACCTCGATGTCCATGTGGGCCTCCCTTCTCTTACGGATTGTGCACAACTGACACCCGATTGCCACCTCTATTAGTAGCTGCGCCAGGGCTTCTTGGCGGCGATTTTTTGTGAGGCAGCCTCTCCGTGGTATCCTCTCCGCTCATGGAGACCTTGGGTCGTGCGGCGGTTCTCTTGGCCGCCTTCACTCTTTGCACCGCATCCGCCAGGAGGGGCTCCCCGGCACGCCAGGGCAGGGGGCTCGTGCAGAGGAAGGATCGGCAGCTCCATCATCCCGCGCTCCAGGTGGTCAACAGCACCGACGAAGTGGTGAATGTCTCGCTCAGGGGCCCGGTTCGCCGACGCATCCTTGCACCGCCCAGGGAGCAGGCCCGGACCTTGCTGGCCGCCGGCAGCTACCTGCTGGAGGTGCGTCGGGGAAGGCGCCTGGTTCGCAGGGAGAAGATCCGGCTCCGAAAGGGCCACAGGTACAGACTGGAGATAGCGCCATGAGCCACCACAGGGATGTGTCCTCTGTCGTCTTGCTCGCTGGCCTGATCTGCTCCGGCTGCCCTGGAGCCCCCTCCAGCGTTCGTGTTGAGGCTGAGACCAGGGCTGGCGGACGGCGAGCAGGAGCGCTGGTGCCGACGAGGACCATCTCCCTGGAGGGGCTCCTGGAGCCCCAGCCCCGACACGGGAGGGTGACTCATCTGCCCCCGTTCCCGCGCTTTGATGAGCCGGCCCCTCTGCCCCGGCGCAGCCTCCGCCTCGAGCGCAAGATGGCCTACAGGCGGCGTGGGCGAAAGCGTCAGCTCATCATCGCGACCATCGCCGCTCGCCTCTGGCGCATGGCCAACAGGATGATCGACAGGGTGCGGGCGCTCGCGGCGGCTGCGGAGTCCGCCGGACGCGCCCCCCCCACAGACCTCATCCGCAGCCTCCGCCGGAAGATATCGGCCCACCTGCGGGAGTCTGTCACCCTCCTGGAGGGGGTGCTCGAGAGCCGCCATGCGCCCGAGATCGCCCGGGTGCGGCTGGCGCATTACTTGAGGGAGCTACGGCCTGCGGCCTCTGCGAAGCTGTTCGCCGAGCTTCTATCGCGCGAGCGAGATCCAGAGCGCCGCATCGCCTACAGCCTGGACCTGGCCCAGCTCCTCATCGGGCTGGGCAGGCTCCGGGAGGGGCTGCGGGTGCTCGGGAGCGCATCAGCCTCGCACCGCGGGCTACGTTCGGTGCTCCTGGAGGCGCTGGCTCTCGCCTTCACCGGCTCGCAGTCGCCCCCTCCGGCGCGGCTGGCCGGTCTGGCTCGACTGCACGCCCTGGTGCGGCGGCTGATTCGCGGCATGAGGGCCGCTCCCAGGTCCCTCCGGCGGTCAGTGCTCTATCACCTCCCCATGCTCATGACGCGGCTGGCGCGCCCCGAGGTGCGTAAAAGAACCTGGGTGTCTGCCCTTGGCGCCATGGCGAGCGGGCTTCGCGGCGCCGTTGTGGCGCGCCTGCTGGGGAAGCTCCTTTCAGAAGGAGCCCTGCTCTCTGCTCGTCGGGTGCTTCGTGCCGCCGCGCGCCTGCGGGTGCCCGTGTCGCCCCCTTTGCGGGCCCGTGTGGCTCGCCTGGCCGGGCCGTGGAAGCGGTCGAGGGGGCTGCCCCCGCAGGTCGTGTGGGCGACCCATCTCCGCGCGAGGCTGCCGGCGCTTCGGAGGTGTCACGGCCACCCCGGCCGGCCGGGGAGCGGGTGGCGCCTGGATCTGCTCGTGACTCGGGACGGCGGGGTGCGCAGGGCTCGGGCACATGCTCCGGCTCCACCCGGAACCTCGCCCGCCAAGGGTTCATCAGCGGCTGGCGTCGCCGACCATGCCCGTTGCCTCCGTCGGCTCGCCTACGGGTGGCGCTTCCCCCCGTGGACGTCCGGTGGAGCGGTGAGGCTGAAGATCATCTTGCGGGTGGCTCGACATTGAACCTCCCCACGGCGAAGCCGATGGAGAGGTCGAGGCTGAAAAGGTAGAGGCTCCCGCGCCTGTCCCCATAGGCCATGTAGCCGCCACCGGCGCTCAAGCCTATGCCCAGCCTCAGAGGGCCGATGGCCCAGCCGTACCCGGCGTCGACCTCTCCCATGAAGGCCTTGAAGGAGTGGTTGCCCACGCCGCCTCCGAAGCGAACCCCGAAGTAGAGCCCGTCGAAGGCGCGCCCGGAGAAGATCCGAAAGCCCACCAGCGCGCCAGCACCCCCCACCCGCTCTCGGGTAAGAGCATAGCCCTGGGGGCTGAGCACGCAGGCCCCTCTGCCGTCGCCAAGCAGCAGCAGCGGAGAGATGAGCAGCAGCTTGTTGAGCAGGACCGACGCGCCGGTCTCCACCGGGTTGACGAGAAAGGCGAAGGCCACCGGAGGGTCGCGCCGTGGTGCGGACCGGGAGACGGCCCGCCCAGGGGGCAGGGTCGGCGAGGATTGTTCGGGCGCCGGGCGAGGGCCAAGGAGGGTCGCGGCCCGAGCGCCTGGCGGATGGCCAGGCTCGGGCCGCGGTGCATGTGCTGCCGGCGCCGACATCGCTGCGGCCGGGAGCGCAAGGATGGACGCCAGAGAGAGCGCCGTAGCGCGACAGAAGCTGTGCCTGGCGCAGCTCATCGTCCCGGCAGGTGCCACTTGGCCGGGATGCCGCGAATGCGGCTCCTGGCGCCGCTGCCCTGTCCGATGAGCTCCATGCCGAAGCGAGGAGAGCGGAAGCGAACCAGCCCCCAGATGCCAGCCCGCCGGGAGATCCACTCGTGCACAGTCTGCCCCGAGGAGTCCTTCCAGGAGTAGTGGCGGGTCGCAAAGAGCCCCGCGGCCACTCTCAACTGCTCAGCGCCGTGATCACGCATCTTGCCGCCGCGTCGTCGCCGGAGGTAGACGCTCATGAGCTTTTGGCCAGCCTTCATGGGGAGCTCCAGGGGGCGAGTGGTGCCCGACTGGATGATGACTCGCCGGATGCGGCTGGGCCTGGTCACCGTGCCACGGATCAGGGTCTTGATGCGCATGAGCGGCTTTCGAGCCTCCCGGAAGGTGAGCTCCCACCAGTAGCCGCGCCGCGTCTTGCCCACCAGCGCCCAGTGCAGTCGGAAGCGGCGACGCCTGGTCCTGTCGTGTACCGAGAACTCCACCCAGCTTCCCACCCGGACCTTGCCACTGGGTCGCTGCAGCCTGGGGGGAAGGGTGAGTGTCGGCATCCTGCCCGGCAGGGGATCGCCGGCCCTGACCACGGGAGCAACGGTGAGCAGAATGCTCGCCGACACGAGGAGGCTGGCAGCGCTGCGGAGCATGAGCATATCCTAGCGGGGCTTTGGGTCCGGAGCAACTGGAAGGCACGAGCTCTGGGCGGGCTCAGCCCGTGTAGGAGCGCGTAGCTCACGGACCACGCCCCTCGGCCAGGGGCTCAGTCGCGGCTGCGGCGCACCAGTACACCACACCGCCTCAGCAGGGCCACATCCAGAGCTATGTCAGGTGGCGTCCCCCTCCGCCGGCAGCTACTTGCGCTTGTTCAGGCGGTTCTTGAGCTGAACCCCGGGTGAGAAGCCGAGGCTCACAGAGGCCGGAATCCTCAAGGGCTCGCCGGTCTGGGGGTTTCGACCCTTGCGGGCGCCGCGCTTTTTCTTTGTGAAGGTGCCAAAGCCCGGGTAGGTGAACTTCGGGGTGGAGTTCTTGGTGATCCGCTGCTTGACGAAGTAGTCGGCAACCTCCTCGAAGACCGACTCCACAATCTCCGTGACCGCCTTCTTGGTCATGTTGGCAGGCAGGCCCTTCTTCTTGTAGATCTTCTCGATCAGCTCGGCTTTGGTCATAGGCTTCCTCTCGCTTCCTTGAAATGGATGCCGTTGGAGCGGTTTTTGTGGTGGAAATGCGGTCTGGAGTCTATGAGGCATGCCTGGGGGTGTCAAGGGGAAAGCGAGACGGGGCGCCGCTGTGAGCAGCAGGAGGTGCTTTCTTGGCGGCGGCTGCTCGCGCCTGCTGTCTTGCTTGGATGGAGAATGCGGATCTCGAAGGTAGCAGCTCCCGGAGAAAGGGAGCGACCTGGCGGCCAGGGGCAACCCGGGGATCGGCTACGATCGAGAGGCGCGCGCGGCAGCGGCCTTCATCGACAGTGGGAGGAGCCAGGGTTGGCCGTACCTTTGGGGATAGAGGAAAAACTGACGGATGACGGCTGCCATGGCCCATGCTATCTTCTTACCCCAATTTCGTGGAAGGATGCTTTGCCGTGTACTGCGCTTACTGTGGACACCGATCCCCAGACGAGGCCCTTTTTTGCCAGCACTGCGGCCGCAGGCTGAAGGCTGCCGACGCTGCCAAGGTGGAGGCGCCAGAGCCGGTGCGGCCTGCCGAGGCATTGTCCCACGAGCCTGCCGTGGCCCCCGCCGGGGCACCTGGCGCGGTGCTCTCACCTGGCGCCGTGGTGTGCAGCGACTACGAGATCGTGCGCCTGGTGGCGGCCGGTCCAGAGGGAGAGGTCTACGAGACGACCCATCAGCTCACCGGTCAGCAGGCCCTGGTCAAGGCCATGCCCGCTCCCAGCGCAGACGACACCATCGCGAACGAGAGGATCAGGGCAGAGGCGAGGGTGCTGGCCAAGCTGGATCACCCCAACCTGCTCACCATGTACAACTTCCGAAGGGAGGGGGGGCGCTACCTGGCGGTGCTGCAGGTCCCGGAGGGCAAGACCCTGGACGCAGTGGTTCGCTCGGAGGGGCCACTGTCTGTGGGCCGCTTTCGGCGTCTGTTCGAGCAGCTCCTCAGTGGCCTCGCCAGCGCCCACGAGGCTGGCTTGCCCCACGGCCGTCTCACCGCGTCCAGCCTTGTCATCGATGGGCAGGACAGGCTCAAGATCACCGGCTTCGACTGCTTCGTGAGCCTGGGACACGAGGGCGAGAGGAGCCTCGCCACGGTGCCGTTCTTGGCACCGGAGCAGATCCGCAACCAGCTCGCCGATGAGCGGACCGACCTGTACGCCGTGGGCGTGCTGGCCCACTTTGCCCTCGCCGGTGCGCTGCCCTTCGATGGTCGAGCAGAGTTTGACATCATGAGGGCCCACCTGGAGGATCCCCCCCCGGACCTTCACCTCGTGAGGACAGATCTGCCGGGACCACTCGTCCGCCTCGTGGCCCAGGCGCTTGCAAAGGAGCCCCAGAGCAGGCCCGCGGGTGCACAGGCCATGCTCGATGCGCTAGATGCAGCGTGCGATGGGGCGTTGGATCCGGCTGCTGGAGCCCGCGTCGAGGCACACCCCGCCTCGACCGTGTCGAGCGCTTCGGTGAGCCCGGTGAGTGCCGCGCCACTCCCCCCTGCCACTTCTTCCCAGCCGCAGCACGCCCAGACGGGGCCGGAGCCAGCCAGGCTCCACCTGGCCCCTGCCGTGCCGCAGCTCCCGGACGAGGGCGGCAGCGGCGCGACCATCCAGGAGGCAGACATCACCCCTGCACGGGCGGCTCCAGATGTGGCGTCGGCTCCGGTGGCGGAGCCCGAGCCCGCCCCTGCTCCGGTGGCGGAGCCCGAGCCCGCCCCTGCTCCGGTGGCGGAGCCCGAGCCCGCCCCTGCTCCGGTGGCGAAGCCCGAGCCCGCCCCTGCTCCGGTGGCGAAGCCCGAGCCCGCCCCTGCTCCGGTGGCGAAGCCCGAGCCCGCCCCTGCTCCGG
>JAJRWW010000435.1 GCA_024276595.1 Myxococcota bacterium | reverse complement strand
TGCGGCGACGGGTTCCTGTGGAGCGGGGTGGAGGAGTGCGACGACGGGAACACCACGCCTGGGGACGGCTGCAGCGCCACGTGCACCCTGGAGACCGCCACCTGCGGCAACGGTGTGACCGAGCCCGGGGAGGAGTGCGACGACGGGAACTCGTCGAACACGGACGCCTGCCTGTCGAGCTGCGTGGCCGCGTCCTGCGGCGACGGCTTCCTGTGGGGTGGGGTGGAGCAGTGCGACGACGGGAACACCACGCCTGGGGACGGCTGTAGCCCCACGTGCACCCTGGAGGGCTCCACCTGCGGCAACGGTGTGACCGAGCCTGGGGAGGAGTGCGATGACGGGAACCTCACCAACAGCGACGCCTGCCTCAACAGTTGCCAGCTTGCCCTGTGCGGTGACGGATACATCTGGATCAACGTCGAGGAGTGCGACGACGGCAACACCATCTCCGGGGACGGCTGCGACGCCGCCTGCCAGCTCGAGGATCCGACCTGCGTCCCGGACTGGGCGTACCTCTTCTGCAACAGCGGCGACTCCTGGTCCACGGACGCGCCAGGGGCCACGGACGTCATTGACGGGTATCCTTGCACAGGGCGGGACGAGTCCGGCCCCGAGTACACCTACACCTTTACGGCGCCCACCTCGGGCACCGTCACCGTGGAGCTCTCCGGCACGGACCCCGGCGTCGACCTGGACCTGCTGGTGCTCGGTTACGGAGGGGGAATCTGTGCCGCCGAGAACTGCCTGGCCTTTGGAGACAACCAGGTCTCCTGGAACGCCATCGCCGGCAACACCTACTTCATCCTGGTTGATGGGCGCAATGGAGACTCGGGCGGCTACTCGGTGAACATGACCTGTGCTGGCTGCGGCAACGGCATCATAGAGCCGGGCGAGCAGTGCGATGACGGCAACTTCGACAACTCGGACGCCTGCCTCTCTACCTGTGTAAACGCCACCTGTGGCGACGGCTATGTGTGGGCCGGGGTGGAGCAGTGCGATGACGGCAACACAAACCCGGGTGACGGCTGCAGCGCCACGTGCCAGTGGGAGAACCCGGTGTGCCAGCCCGACTGGACCCTCTCCTGCGGGGGAACCGACTCCTACTCCACGGACTACCCCGGGGCCACCGACGCGGTGGACAGCTACTCGTGCACCGGGCTGACCTTTGATGGCCCCGAGTACACGTACACCTTCACATCCCCGGCGGACCAGCAGGTCACCGTAGACCTGGTGGGGGCGCCGAGCAGCCTGGACCTGCTGGTGCTCGAGGACAATGGGGGCGTCTGTGACCCCACTGGCTGCCTGGCTTACGGCGGGAGCCAGGTGACCTTCCAGGCCACCGCGGGGCAGACCTACTACGTGGTGGTGGACGGTCGCAACGGCGCATCGGGCAGCTACACCGTCGTTTTGAGCTGCTCCACCTGCGGCAACGGCCAGGTCGAGGCCGGCGAGGACTGTGACGACGGTGCGGCAAACGAGACCCGCTACGGGCTCACCGCCTGGCAGACAACCGGCTTCTCCATGCAGGCAAAGCCCGTGGAGCGCTGGATGGATGCTTACTCGTTTTACGGCTACACCTCGGCCAGCGCCCACACCGGCTACGAGGCGGTGGGGCGCTCGGTGGTCTTCCTGTACCGGGATCGCTCTACCGGGATCCTGAGCCTGTTTCTGGTGCACGGCATCGATCAGACATCCTCGGGGCAGTATCAGCCCACTGCCCAGCTAGAGGTCTACGTGCGGGCGCTGCCCCCGGGCACATCTCTCAACCGTAGCGACGACGCGAACGAGTTCTCCCAGACCGGGCCCACGGAGTACTACGGCGACTTCTGGTTCCAGGCCAACACCGACGGTGGGGTCATCTCCGACATAGTCTTCCCGGCGGGGTGGACTGTCGAGATTGAGCCCATCTGGAGCTACGGCCTCACCGAGTGGGTGCTGGTGGACGAGAACGACCAGCTCCACACCCTGGACATGACGGTGCCCCTCTACATCACGGCCGACATTTCGCCGGTGAGCTGCCGCGCCGACTGCACCGCCCCGGTCTGCGGCGACGACATCCTGGACCCGGGAGAGGTGTGTGATGACGGCAACACCTCTGGCGGGGACGGGTGCGCCGCCGACTGCATGTCCGTTCCCTGAAGAGACGAAGGTACGCAGGGCCGCGGCGCCCTGGCACCGCAGCCCAATGGGGAGTCCTCGCCAGATCCCCAGATCCCTCGAGGACGAGAATCTGTCGGAAATGAGTCAAGCATTGGATCAGGCGCCCGACGCGTCACGAGCCAGCCGGCGCACGTGCGCCGGCCGGCGACGAGTGTCGCCGTGCTGAGGGGAGGGGTCCCCGCGGGCCACGGATAGTGGCCTGCGGGGGAGGGGAACCGCAGAGTTCCCCTCTACAGTCTAGAAGCTGAAGGCGTATCCCGCGGCGACCGGCACTGGCTGGCGCATGGGAGGACCGATCTGGGCGAGCCCCTGGGAAGGCAACGGGCTGGATCGCCAGGAGGGAGCCAGCGCGTGCTTGCTCCCCTTGGGCAAGAACTGCTTCCGCAGCTTGGAGTTGTACCAGCCGGCGAACAGGGGTGCGGTGATGTTCTCGTAGATCCAAAACACCGCCAGAACGCCGATGCCGGCCCAGAGCATCGTCTGCGAAGGGCGAGAGGCGACGGTGGGGGCGGAGTAGACCTGCGACCAGTAGTAGGTGATCAGGGCGCTGCCAGCAATATCCCCCGCCAGGGCGATGAACCCCGCCCAGTAGAGCCTGGTCTCCCAGAAGTGGCTGATGCCCATGGAGGGGATCATGGGCAGAAACACTGCCCACTGCTTCTCGTCGGCCATTGCGAAGGCCAGCCCGAGGGTGACGCCCTTGACGATGGCCGTGGGGAAGAAGGCCAGCGCCCAGGCCTGCCATGGGTTGGCGCGGTTCTCGAGGGCTATCTCCTTGGGGGTGTCCTCCATGAACTCCGACCGGCTGAGCTGGGCTCGCAGGAGGCAGGAGGTGTGCGCCACCTGGCCGACCACCGGGCCACCCCCCATGGCGGCAGCGTCGGAGCAGATGAGAGTTATTGCCAACAACGTGGTCAACGCCAGGGGTTGCGCCCAGGAGTGCTTGAACATGTGGGTGATCCTCGAAAAAACGTGAACCCAGGATAAAGGCAAGCTCTAGGCCGTGTCAACTTGAGGTACTATGGCCGCCGTTGACCTGGTCTGTGCTCATCGGTTTCTTGCTCGGCTTCGTGGGCTCCATGCCCGTGGCGGGGCCCATCTCCGCGCTGGTGCTCGCCCGAGGCCTCGCGGGGCGTTTCCAGGCTGCCTGCGCCATCTCAGTGGGGGCCGCGGTGGCCGAGGCAGGCTACGCTTTCCTTGCCTTCTTCGGCTTCTCCACCCTCCTGGTCACCTACCCGGCGATCTTGCCCATAACCCGGGCCATGGCCGCGGCGATCCTGGTGACCTTGGGGCTGATCCTGCTCCTGCGTAGGGTGAAGGTGGGCGAGGAGAGGGGGCTCGACCAGTCGACGGACCTGGATCACATCCTCGGCGGCGCGGCCCAGGGCTTTCTTATTTGCGCCCTCAACCCGACCCTCCTGGCAACATGGACCGCCGCCTCCGCCACCCTCGCATCATCCGGCCTGCTCGAGATCACCCCAAGGCTGGCGCTCCCCTTCGCCCTCTCGGTGTGCCTGGGCATCGTCACGTGGTTCCTGGTGCTGCTGGGGCTCCTGCGCCGCTACCGAGACCGCTTCAAGGCAGAGACCCTGGTCAAGGCGGTGCGGGTCATCGGCGTGGCCCTGGTGCTGCTGGGCTGCTACTTCGCCTTCCTCTCGGTCCAATGGCTCGTACGCTAATGGATGCACGCTCTGGCTCATCCCTCCGAGCCACAGATGGAGGGCCTGTGGTTCAGACACTGGGGGAGGGGCGCCGGCCCCACTTCCGCCGGCCCCACACCCGACGGGCCTTCGACGCCAACCCCGTAGGGTGGAGCGCGTAGCGGTAGGCAGGGAGTAAGGGCATTGGCTCAGGTCCGCAACCC
>JAJRWW010000434.1 GCA_024276595.1 Myxococcota bacterium | reverse complement strand
AGTACGTACCCCGGATGCTCCTGAGGCCCTCTCCCCCCCCTTGATGCTTCCTTGCCGCAGCCAAGAGGCGCACATCCTGTCCGTGTATGTACTCAACTGGCTCGAAACAAATACCTAGTCCCCACCTAACCAGCGGTTTTTCGCTGTTTTTTTAGCCCCTGCGCGCCCTTCTTGCCTCAAGCGCCCCACACACAGCTTCGAAAATCACCTCTCCTCCATGAGCTCCCCTCGACACCCCCGCTGTTCCAAAACGCGCGTTCCCCATCGCCCAAAATACCAGATCCCACAACAAAACTCGTTGACAGCCATTGCTGGTTTGGGCATCATATACGAACTGACTAAAAATGGACTTTCGTGCGTGGTGCATATAGTTCGTTTACGTCTCACGAGAGGAGGTCCCCCATGTGTCGTGCAACCTCACTTGGTGCCCTGTTGGCTGTCTGCCTTGCCGCCGCATGCACGCCACCGGAGCCGGCCCCATCGGCCACCGGCTCCCTGACCGCGCCCTGCATGTCCGGCTGGGGTGACCTCTATGAGGAAGAGCACTTCGTCCCCACGGCAAACGGCGCAGTGCTCCACGTGCTCGAGAGGAGCTCGACGCTGGCTCAAATGCGGCGTCGGCCGCGGGCCATACTCCTGCTCTCCGGCACCCTCGCCACCGCCGAGCTGTACGACGCAAAGGTAGGAGACGACGACTCCTACAACGCCCTGGATGTCCTCGCCAAGGCGGGGTTCCATGCCTACGCCGTGACCTACGAAGGGTACGGCCTCAGCTCCCTCCCTGCCGACGGAAGAGACGTGACCGCAGAGCGGACCCTAGAGCAGATGGGTGACATGGTGACCTGGATCCGCCAGCGCACCGGGGCCAACAAGGTCGACCTCATGGGGATCTCCCTGGGCTCGTCCCTCGCCGTGGCGCTGGGCGGAACCGAGAGCCCCATCTCGAGATCCCATGTGGGGAGGATCATCTTGACCTCCCACGTGTACAAGTCGGTGACCCCTCTCATGGAGCAGCTCCTGCTCTCACCGGAGACGCAGGCAGCGCTCGAGAACGCCCCCAATGGCTACATCATGACCGCCCCGGAGATGTACGGCATCCTCCTTGCGAGCGCCACTCCCGATGCAGCCGCCTGGGCCTATGCCACCTTCCCTGGACCCTACGCGGTAGGCCCCACCCTGGAGGGCTTCGACTTGCCGGTGTTCGACGGCCAGGATGGGCGTGCCATGGCCCTCCAGCTCTGGGGGGACGCAGACCTGGTGACCCCCTGGAGCGACGTGCAGCAGTTCCAGTCCGAGTACGGCGGAGACCTTGGAGTGGTGGTGCTGGAAGGGGGAGGGCACGCGCTTGTCCTGGAGGCGGTCAGACACGAGCTCTGGTGGCGATCTTTGGCCTTCCTCCTGCTGCCACGGCCCATCGCCTTGCTCGTGGCAACCTCGGCCGGGCTCTGAGCCCAGTGATCACCACATGGACATGAGCACAACATGCAGCCGGGCCGGACGGAGCCTGGACCTGCTGCCCATTCGGAGCTCCACCGACGCGGTGGTTGCCGGCGCCCTGGCCACCGACCGCTGTCTCTCACAAGGCTTCCCCGCCCGGGCCAGCCGGGAGGTGGGGATCGCAGCCGCGGAGCTGGCCAGCAACATTGTGCGCCACGCAGGGATCGGCGAGCTGGAGATCGACGTCAGCGAGGAGCGCGCCTTGCTCACTGCCATTGACTCGGGCCCGGGCATCGCCGACACCCAGGCTGCCCTCGAGGATGGCTTCAGCCGTGGGCGCCACCTAACCGACCCCGACGAACCAATGATCAGCCTCGGCTGCGGCCTCGGCGCCGTGGCCCGACTCATGTCCAGGGTGGACATTCGGAGCAGACCCGGAGGTGGGACTGTCGTCGAGGCCGAGAAGCGGAGAGAGCCCTCCAGTAGATGACCAGCACAGTCAACCAAGAGAAGCGCATCCTGGATGTGCTGCAGCGCTTTGTCTCTCCCCTCAACGCCCGAGTGCTGCTCCGTCGAGCCTGCCAGCGGGCAGGGCTGGACGTTCGGAGGCTCTCCCCAGAGGACCTCCCACGTCTTCTGCCCGCCATGCAGATGGGAATCCGCCTCTTCGTATCCGAAGGAGAGCAGGAGAAGGCCCTCGATGCCCTGCGGAACATGGACCAAAACCAGGCCCAGCCCAGGCTCACCAGGCAGCGACTGTCCATCGATCACGAACGCGACATCAAGGCTGCCAGAGCCGTGGCCAGGCGTATCTGCGAGGGCCTGGGGAGCCGGAGCTACGCTGCTCAACGCGCCGTGACAGCGGTGAGTGAGCTGGCGCGCAACATCGCCAACTACTCTCACGGGGGAACCATCGAGCTGCGCCCGGTGGACATCTCCCCCCCGCGGCTGCGCATCATCGCCGAGGACAGCGGACCTGGGATCCCGAACCTCCAGGAGATCCTGGACGGCCGGTACAAGAGCCGCACCGGCCTCGGCCGCGGCATCCTTGGGGTGAGGGACCTGTCAACACGTTTTCACATCCAGTCATCAAGAAACGGAACCCGCGTGGAGGCCGAGGTGAAGCTGTGACACCAGACTCGTCCAGGCGTCGCATCGAGGCGGCCATGCAGGTCAAGACCGCGGAGGATCCCATTGCAAGAACATGAGGACGAGTTCGCCATCCCTATCGTGCAGCTTTGGGAGCACCTGCTGGTCCCGATCCAGGGTGAGATAAGCGATCAGCAGGCGGCAGAGCTGAGCGCAGCCGTGCTCGAGGCGGTGCACAGAACGGGAGCGGCCAACCTGCTCATCGACGTCAGCGGCGTCGCCATCATGGACAGCCACCTGTGCGCCACCTTCGCCCGGCTGGCCTCCTCGGCGCGCATGATGGGAGTGAGGTCGGTCATCTCCGGGCTGACCCCCGAGATCGTGATGACCCTCCAGACCATGGGAGTGGAGATGGAGGAGATCCACACCACCCTGAACCTGGAGGAGGCGCTCATGATGCTCGGCATCGGAAAGCTCTCCACCGTACATGGGGGAGACCCCAGCCCCTACTCGCTCCAGCAGGCGCCGCCATATCTGGCCCAGGGGGGCCATGGCTGGCCTCCGCGACCAACCCAGCAACCCATGGCGTCACCTTTTGGCCCCTCTCCCACAGCACACCCAGGCCTCCCCCAGGGCGTCCCCTACGGCTCTCCAGCAGCGACAGCCATGGGCTCCATGCCGCCCATGGCCCAGCCAGGCGCTCCCCCGGATGCGCCCATGGCACCCCCCGGCGCAGCAACCTTTCGATCCGCTGACCTGCCGGCCTGGCCCTTCCAGGGGATAGCCCAGCAGCATCACCCCATGGGAGGAGGCAAGGGCTCGGGCTCTGCCCGCGCTCACGCCTCACACGGCGTGGCCACGAGAAAAGGAGACCACAATGACTGAGAACACCAGCGGAAAAGACGCACACCATGACACCCAGGCGAGCTCCGCCGACACCATCACCATCGAGTCATCGCGCCTCCAGCGCCTCTTTGACGCCCTGGAGGCTGCCTCCGACGCCAACTTCCAGGAGGCCAACGAGTCGGCGGAGCCCCTGGCCTCCGACGCCTTCGGTGCCCTCGAGGAGACCATGCGCTCCTTCTTCCACATGCTTCAGACTGCCTGGGAGGAGAGCGAAGCAGCCCTGGGTGCCCTGGAGAAGAGCCGCACGGACCTGGAGGAGAAGCTGCTGACCATCGAAAGACAGCAGCTCGCCATTCGAGACCTCTCCGCTCCAGTGATAGACATCTGGGACGACGTGGTCACACTACCCATCGTGGGCACCTTCGACACTGAGCGCGCCCTCGAGATGACCGAGCGTCTGCTCCAGCGCATCGTCACCCGCAGCGCTCGCTGCGTGATCATCGACTTGACCGGCGTGGACGTGGTGGACTCAATGACCGCAGACCACCTGAGCCGCATGACCAAGGCGGCGCAGCTCCTGGGCACCTTCTGCGTGGTCACAGGGATAGGCCCTGATGTGGCCCGAACCCTTGTGGACCTGGGGGTGGATCTCGGAAACCTCACCACAGTCCGCAACCTCAAGGAGGGGCTCAGGATCTGTCTGGCGTACCTGGAGCACCAGCGGGT
>JAJRWW010000433.1 GCA_024276595.1 Myxococcota bacterium | reverse complement strand
CGCAGGCTGAACCTCGCAGGCTACGGCATGGGCCAGGAGGAGCAGACCCTCACCCTCATGGCCAACCCGGCAGGTGCTTTCCTGGCCGCCAACCAGGTCTCCATGGAGCGGGACTTCAAAAAAACCCTGCGACGGGACCACGGCGTGACCTTCGACCGGCTCATCGCCCTGAACAACATGCCCATGGGGCGCTTCCTGCAGTGGCTGGATGAGCGGGGGCAGACCGAGCGCTACATGGACCGACTCCTGGCTGCCTTCAACCCGGACGCCGTGGCAGGCCTGATGTGCAGAAACACCCTGTCCGTCTCCTGGGACGGACGCCTCTACGACTGCGACTTCAACCAGATGCTGGATCTGCAGGCTCGCCTGCCGGACGGAGCCCCTGCCACGGTAGAGAGCTTCGATGCGAGCGCCCTCTCCAGCCGCCGAATCCGCACCGACCGCCATTGCTTCGGCTGCACCGCCGGCTGCGGAAGCTCCTGCGCCGGCGCCACCGCCCAGTAGCCTCGCGCCGCCCCAGCTCTCCCCCGGGCAGGAGCCATCCGCATCCCTGTTGCCCGCAGGCCCCACGAGGCCTATAGTCTCCATGAACGAAGGCCGGAGCCAGGAGGCAGATCATCTCCGAGACCAGTTCAAATGGGTCCGCACCGAGCCCCCCCCTGGACCCGGAGCGGTGGGTCGCCGAGCACGGGGACGTGCTTTTTCGCTATGCCATTGCGCGGGTTCGAAAGAGGGAGGTGGCCGAGGACCTGGTGCAGGAGACCATGCTGGCCGCCCTCAGGTCCGCTCCCTCATTCAAGGGTCAGTCCAGCGAGCGCACCTGGCTGGTGGGGATCCTCAAGCACAAGCTCCTGGACCACCTGCGCAGGGCGCCCCGCGAGCAGGCCAGCGAGGACCTGGGCGAGCGGCTGGAGGAGAGCTTCTTCGATGACCGCGGGCGCTGGAAGGTCCACCCGGCCAGGTGGACCGTGGATCCCCACGAGGCCCTCAGGCAGGACGACTTCCGCCTGGTCCTGGAGAGGTGCCTGGAGGAGGCGCCCGAGCGCCTGGCCAGGGTGTTTGTGCTGCGGGAGCTGGACGAGCTGGAGAGCGACGAGCTGTGTAAGATCATGGGCGTCTCCTCGACCAACCTCTGGGTCATGCTGCACCGGGCCAGGCTGAAGCTGAGACGGTGTTTGGAGCTGAGCTGGTTCGGCGCCGACGTGACCGCCGATGAGCCCTGATGCGTAGCTGCAAGCAAGTCGCCGCCAGGCTCTCCGCGAGCCTGGACGAGCCCCTCCCCCTGGGGGAGCGCATGTCCTTGCGCCTGCACATGATGATGTGCCGCTACTGCTCCCGGTACTTCAAGCAGATCCGAGCCCTGCGTGAGATCTCGCGCGGTTACGAAATCAGCGACACCCAGGCCCTGGACGAGCAGCACAGGCTCTCTCCCGAGGCGCGGGAGCGAATCCGCAAGGCGCTCCTCGACGCCAATGGCAGCGATGATCCATGACACATCCGCGGCCCTGTCCCGTCAAGCAGCGCCAGGACTCCTGTGATGAAGCCCCTCCCCAAATGAGCGCCAGGCTGATCCTCTTTACCCGCTTTCCACGGCCAGGAGAGGCCAAAACTCGCCTCATCCCCGCGCTCGGGCCGCGGGGCGCCGCCCATCTCCACAGAGACCTCGCCGAGCACACCCTGCGCACCTTGGACGAAGCTGCCTCTGCCGTCCCCTGCGTCCTGGATCTGCGATACACCGGCGCATCCGAGGCCGAGATGCGTGGCTGGCTGGGCACCGACCGCCGCTACCTGGACCAGGGCTCGGGAGACCTGGGATCCAGGCTGGCGCTGGCCATGGGAGCAGCTTTCGAGGCCGCTGCCCAGAGGGTGGTGATTGTGGGGACCGACTGCCCTGAGCTCAACCGCACGCACCTGGAGCAGGCCTTCGGCCGGCTGCTCCAGGTCGACCTGGTCCTGGGCCCTGCCTGGGACGGCGGCTACTACCTGGTGGGGCTGCGCCGCGCCGCCTGGGCCCGAGCCCGCGGCCCGCTGTTTTCCAACATGCCGTGGTCCACCAGGCTCCTGCTCGCCGAGTCGGTGAGCCGGGCCAGGGCCGCTGGCCTCGAGGTGGCCCAGCTCGAGCCCCTGGGCGACGTGGACCGACCGGAGGACCTGGCGCTCTGGGAGCGACTCCGGGACGGCGGGCGCTGAGGGGGAAGAGCACCATGCTAGACGGCCTGAAGGTGGCGCTCATCATCCCCACGCTCGACGAGGAGGAGACAATTGGCGCGGTTACCCTGGCGGTGGATCGGGACCTGGTGGACCAGGTGCTAGTGGTGGACAACGGCTCTACCGACCAGACAGCGTCGGTGGCACGAGCCGCCGGAGCCCGGGTGATCGCCGAGCCCCGACGCGGGTATGGGAGCGCCTGCCTCTCTGGAATCGCCGCGGCATCCGGGGCCGACATGCTGGTGTTCATGGACGGGGACGGGAGCGACGACCCCCGAGAGATACCCCAGGTCCTGGAGCCCATCCGCTCCCAGGGGGCCGACCTGGTCATCGGCTCTCGAACCATGGGCGCCGCCGAGCCAGGCGCTCTCACGCCGGTGCAGAAAGCGGGCAACTGGCTCACCTGCACCCTGGTGCGCTGGTTCTGGGGTGTCCGCTACACGGACCTGGGGCCCTTCCGGGCGATCACCCAGGGGGCCCTCGACCGGCTCGAGATGACCGATCCGGACTTCGGCTGGACCATCGAGATGCAGGTCAAGGCTGCCCAGCGTGGGCTCCTGGTGGCAGAGGTCCCTGTCTCCTGTCGGGTCCGTCGAGGCGGCGAGTCCAAGGTCAGCGGCACCCTGACTGGCTCCTACCGTGCCGGCCGTCGCATCCTGGGCTACGTCATCGAAGCCAAGGCCCGAGACCTGCTGGGCGCCTCCTGACGTGGGCACGGTCGTCTCGCCGTGCCCTCTCGGGCAAAGGGGCAGGCCAGGCAACGGCTCCCTTCGAGCCAGGGGCGCTACCTGCCCGACACCTTCCGCACGTCGCTGTCGAAGAAAGAGTGAGCCAGACCGGGCATGAGCCGATAGGCGAGCTCCTGGATCCTCGCCGAGAGGCCAGGGACTATCTGGAACCTGTCGGCGGCCATGCCGCGCAGCAGCGCCGTGGCCACGTACTCCGCGGTGACCGGCTTGATCTTCCCGGCGATGGCCCTGGTCTCCGCCGGCTTGTACTGGTTCTCGAGCTCGAGCTGAGGAGTCTCCGTGTCGGGGGGATAGCAGACGGAGACCCTGATGTTGTGGGGCGCCATCTCGCAGCGAAAGGCCTGGGCGAAGCCGCGGATGGCAAACTTGGAGGCGGAGTAGGCTGTGTAGCCGTAGATCCCCACCAGCCCGGCAAAGGAGCTCACAAAGGCCACGTGGCCCGAGCGACGCTCCAGCATGGAGGGCAGCACCTGGCGGATGAGGTTCACCGGGCCCAGGAAGTTGGTGAACATCATATCGTCGAACTGCTCGTTGGGCAGGTCCATGAAGTCCCCCGGCATGACCACCCCGGCGTTGGAGATGAGCATGTCGATTGGGCGCTCCTGCAGCAGGCCGGCCACCACCTCCGCCACCCGGTCCCGATCCTTGATGTCCAGCGATGCGGTGCGGACGTCTGCCGCCGCAGAGGAGATGGCGTTCAGCTCGGCCCGGGCGCTGGCCAGCTTCGCCTCGTCTCGAGCGACGAGCGTCAGGCTCGCCCCTGCCCGGCGCAGGAGCCTGGCCGTGGCAAGGCCAATGCCACTGCTTCCGCCCGTGACCAGAACAGACCTGTTTCTGAAGTAGTCCATCGCCCCTCCCTCCGGGTGGCGAACGCTCGGGCGTCACGCCGGACCCGCGAGCCGTCTAGGCGGCCTCTTCTTTCTGAAGGGCCGTGGCGTGGAGCAGGTCCACGAGCTGGGTGACGTTCTCCAGCTTGGACAGCTCGGCGCGGGGCACCTTGACCTTCAGGTCCCGCATGGTGCAGGAGACCACCTCGACAATGTCGAGACTGTTGGCGCCCATGTCCTTCATGGACTTGTCCGGGTCGAACTCGGCCTCGTCCATGTCCTCCAGGTTGTCCATGAGGTGCTCTTTGACGATCTCGATTATCTCTTCTTTTGTTGGAACAGGCATCTGAGGTTCCTCCTCACGCTACTTCTCGCAGCAGGTGCAGAGTGCATCTTTACAAGATGTCGCGCACGATTACAAACCAAACTCTTGACGTTTTTCGAACAGCCGCATCAGGTTGTTTTCGAAGCACACCCCCCTGTCTAGCAGCAGCTCCTGGCCAGACACCGCGTCCATGAGCCCGCTGCAGAGAGCCACCACTGCGTCTGCGACCTCCTTGGGCTGGATCAGGTAGCGCTCTCCCCCATATTTTCTCAGAAAGGGTGCGAAATCGGGTCCAAAGGTGGCGTCCAGGGAGTCGGTGGCCACCGGACGTGAGCGCACCACGTTCAGGCGGATGTCCTCCTCCCAGAGGTGCTCGTTGATATACCGGCAGAGCACCTCCATGATCTTCTTGGACACGGCCACGAAGTCATAGCCCGGGTAGTAGCTCTCCACCCCGTCCGAGGAGAGGCCCACGGCGTATCGCGGAAAGACTCCAAAGGTCTCCTTGATCTGCTGGAGGTACCCCACGAAGGGCCAGGCGGTGTAGCCGATGCTCGTGAGCAGCGAGCGCTTCTTGTAGTCCTCCAGCGCACCGGTCACCTGGGCAAAGGCCACGTTCGAAACAAACACCTCCAGGCGCTCGTGCTGCACATGGATGGCCTCTACCAGGGCCCTGGTGTCCCCCTTGTCGGCCGCGTCCGCCTCGTGGATTGCTGGCTCTGGCGCCCCCGCCTCCGCGAAGCGGGCGCGGACATCATCCTCGTCCACGTAGCCCCACTTGTGGGTCAGGTGAACCCTGGCTCCGAGACGCCCGAAGGCTAGGCCGGTGGCGAGGCCGATGCCCTTGGTGCCGCCGGTCACGAGCACCGCCTTGTCCGTGAAGTCGTTGGGGATCATCTGAGTCAAAGCCCAAGCTCCTCGCGCTGCCGATACATGCGCATGAGGTTGTCCGAGAAGGGGCCGCCCTTGTCCACGTTGACGACCTGCCCGTTGAGGGCGTCCAGCAAGCCGCTGCACATGGCCAGCACCGCGTCGGCCACCTGCTCGCAGGTGATGAAGTGGCTCTCCCCGCCGATCTTCCGCACGAAGTCCGGGTAGGCCTCTCCGTGCACGGCCAGCGCCGACTCCGTGAGGACGTTGCGGGTGCGAACGATGTTGATGAAGGCTCCCTCAGGGGCCAGGTGGCGCACCAGGTACCGGGCGAACACCTCCATCACCGCCTTGGAGATGGCAACCAGCTCATAGCCCTGGTAGTAGTGGTCCGGGCCGTCGCTGGAGGTGCCCACGGTGTAGCGGGGGTAGCGGCCGAAGCGCCTCTTGATGCGCTGCAGATAGGCAACCATGGGCCAGGCGGAGTACTCCAGGGACTTGTTGATGGCGCGCTGGGAGAGCCCCTCGAAGCCCCTTGTAATCTGAACCACGCAGACGTTGGAGAGCAACATCTCGACCCCGTCGTGGTCCTTCGCGACCTCCTCCAGGAGCCTCTCCGTGTCGTCGTCCCGGGAGGCGTCGGCCTCCACGATGGCCGGCTCTGGCGCTCCGGCGGCGGCAAAGCTGGCGCGCACCTCGTCCTCATCCGCCGACGCCCAGGCATGGGTCAGGTACACATGGGCTCCCTGCCGGCCGAAGGCCAGCCCGGTGGCGAGGCCGATGCCCTTTGTGCCCCCGGTAACAATGACGGCCTTGTCCTTGTAATCACGAGTCATCTGCGACCTCTCGGGTGGGCCTGGTGTAGCTTACGCGGATGCGCTCCGCCGTCTCTGGTCGGCCGAAGCAGATCCGGTGCATCGCCGCCTCCCGGGTGCGGGTCTCCTCGAAGAGCTGGCGACGCCTTATGGAGAGATCCCCCTTGAGGAGCTCCAGTGCGAAGCGGGGCTTCTCGGCGATGCGCCGCGCGAGCTGCAGGGCCTTCCAGGCCACCTTCTCCTTGCGCAGCACGTAGTTCACCCCGGACCAGGACTCGAAGTGGGAGCCTCGAAACATCTGCCCGCCAAACATCATCTCCCGGGCGATGTACTCGCCCACAGCCTCGCCGAGCAACCTGGTGATTCCCATGCCAGGGGTAAAGCCCATGTTCATGAAGCTGCACCCGTACCTGCTCTCCCGGGCCATGATCATCACGTCGCAGCAGAGGGCCAGGGCGAGCCCACCGCCCACCGCGTGCCCCTCCATGGCAGCGATGACAGGAATGGGCACGTCCAAGAGCACCTTGGAGAGCAGGATGTCCCCGGCGTCCAGGTCCCCCTCGGCCAGCTCCAGGAGCAGGTCCTGGTGGGCCCCCGCGCACCACACGTCGGGCAGGCCCTGGAGGAGAATCACCCTGTGATCCCTGTCGCCCGCCGCCTCCTCGAGGCTGCCCAGGAGCTGGTCCACGAAGGGCGCGGTAAAGGCGTTGCGGTTGGCCTCGTCCGCCATGGTGATGACGGCGATGCCCTCCTCCTCGGATGTCACACGCACCAGCTCGGTCATCAGCTCTTCCTCTCCGGGGGTCTGTAGCGGGCAAACCACTCCAGGGGCTCTCCCTGGAGAAACCGGGAGATCTGCACCATCTTGCCTGGATTGGAGACCAGCCGAGCGGTCACCGAGGCACCCATCTCCAGCCCCTCTCTCCTGGACAGGGGCCCCAGCCGCACCAGCAGGTCCTTCAGGCCCGAAACGGCCTCGGGGTTGCAGCGAAGGGCGTGCTTGATGAGCGCGCGCACCTTGCGCTCCAGCCGCCGGGGCTCCTCCACCAGGTGGTCCACCAGCCCCATGGCCTCGGCCCTGGATGCGTCCACCCCGCCGGAGAGCGCCAGGAGCCTCGCCTGCTGGCAGGTCATGCGCTCCAGGAGCACCGGCATGACAATGGCCGGCAGCAGCCCGAGCACCACCTCTGGGAGGCCGAAGGTGGACCGGGCGGTGGCGACCACCAGGTCCGCCGCCGCGGCGAGGCCAACGCCCCCGCCAGTGACCGAGCCATCCACCGCGGCGATGACCACCTGCGGAAGCCTCCGGATCCTGTCCAGGCACAGGGCGAGCTCCTGGATCTCCCCGGAGACATCCACCTCCGGATGCGCCACGAGGTAGGAGAGGTCCATGCCCTGGCAGAAGGAGCCCTCCTGACCCTCCAGCACCAGGACCCGACAAGCATCCGAGCGCTCGGCGTCGTCCAGCAGGCCGGCCAGGAGGATGACCCCGTCGCGGTCGATGACCGCCTGCCGGGCCTCTCCAGGCTGGATCCGGACCCGCCAAACCGGCCCACCGCTCCTGTCACACTCAAACCGCATCAGCTAAAGCCGTACTCCCGGCAATAGTCCGACACGCCCCGATAGACGAGCAGCCCGCTGGACTGGTAGCGCTCCTGGTAGAGGTCCCCCAGCCACGACGTGTCCGGCCTGTGGTCGCCGACGTCGATGAGCCGGTGCCGCTCCCGCTCCAGCCACTCGTACTCCTCCAGGGCCAGGGTGCGTCGGCTCTCGATCTGCTCCCTGAGCTTCACCGCGCCGATGAGCTCCTTGGCGTCCGGGCCGATCACCGCCGGGTAGAGCTCCCCGCCCGAGCCGGAGCCGTAGGAGAACATGGAGACACGGTCTCCGGGCCGCACGTCCTCGGAGTCCACCAGGCCCATGAGGGCCAGGAAGGTGGACGCCGCGTAGGTGCCGCCCATGTACATGTTGTAAAGCAGCGACGGCCGGACCTTGCGCTCGAAATGCGCCATGGCCTCGCTCTTTTTCATGCGCTTGCAGTAGCGCAGCGCGGTGCGGTGAGCCTGGAAGGCCATGCCCCCAAAGGGCACGTGGTAGATGTGCCACTTGAAGTACTCGTCGAAGTCCACCCCTCCCGCCTTGGACTGGAAATGGGCGTAGGCGCTCTCAAGGGCGTCCAGGTAGGAGTAGAGGCTGATCTCGTTGTTGCCGGTCTCCACCCGGCTGGTGGGTCGGAAGGTGTCCAGGGCGTCACAGGTGAAGTAGCCGTGGGTGCGCAGATCCGCGAAACGCAGCACCCTGGGGTTGTCGCTGATGAGCATGGCCACCGCGCCAGCGCCCATGACGTACTCGTAGTGCTCGTCGAGGCTCTCCCGGCTCTGGTCGCTGCAGACAACCAGCGCCTTCTTGCCCGGCGCCGCCCCGGATGCAACCCAGTGGGCGGCCATCATCACGGCCACGGTGCCGCTGTAGCAGGCGTGCTTGGACTCGTAGTTGCGACAGTTGGGCCCCAGCTCCAGGAAGCGGTGCAGGTAGGTGGACATGGCCTTGGACTGGTCCACGGAGCTCTCCGTGCCCACCACCACCAGCTCGATGTCCCGCCTGTCCTCCTCGGTGAGCATGGGCCTGGCGGCGTTCACGGCCATGGTGACCGGGTCCTCCCACAGGGGGTTGATGGAGCGCGAGAGCACCAGCAGGTCGTCTCTGAGCTCCTGGGGCGGGCGGCCGCGCACCTCCGCCAGGGCCAGGAGATCCACCGAGAGGGTGCACGGGTAGGCCCAGATCTTCTCGATACCGACCCCGCAGAGGGGAGAGCCTGTCTCTGGCATGATCCCTCCTCAGGCAGCGTGGTCCAGGCCGCCGGTGACCGAGATCATGGCGCCGTTGATGTAGCTCGCCTTCTCAGAGGCCAGGAAGGTGACCACCCCGGCTATCTCGGACACGTCCCCGATGCGGCGGATGGGGCAGTAGGCCGCCCAGAACTCCCGGAACTTGTCGGTCATGTGCTCCCTGGTCATCTCGGTGTCGAAGAAGCCCGGGATCACCAGGTTGGCGGTGATGCCCTTGGGGCCATACTCCTTGGCGAGGGACTTGGTGAGCCCCTCCACGCCCCCCTTGGCGGCGGCGTAGTTAGACTGCCCAGAGGCCCCCCCGGCGCTGACCGAGGAGATGTTGATGATCCGCCCGAAGCGGTTCACCAGCATCCCCGTGAGGAAAAAGCGGCACACGTAGAAGGGGCCGTGCAGGTTCGTGGCCAGCACGTCGTGCCACTCCTCGTCGGACATGGACACCGCCAGGTTGTCGCGGTTGATGGCCGCGTTGTTGACCACCACCTCGGGGTCGCCCAGGTCGTCGATTATCTGCTCGCCAACCCTCTCCACCTCGGCAGAGTCCCGCACGTCCATGCGGTAGGCCTCACAGCGCACCTTGGCGTTGATGTCGGCGCACTCCTTCACCACTGCCTGAGCCTTGTCCGAGCTGCCCAGGTAGGTGAAGGCCACGTGGTTGCCCTCCCTGACCGCCTGGCGAACGATCTCGGCTCCGATGCCCCGCGAGCCTCCGGTGACAAGAAAAATCATCTCTCGCTCCTAGCCGTTGTACCTGCGATAGAGGGCACAGCAGTTGATGCCGCCGAAGCCGAAGGAGTTCTTCATCATGATGTTCACCTCGTGCTCCACGGCGCGGTTGGCGCAGACGTCGATGTCCACATCGGGGTCGATGTCGTCCACGTTTATTGTGGGGTGCAGGGTTCCGCGGTTCATCTGCAAGATGGCGCCCACCGTCTCGGTGGCGGGAGCGGACCAGCAGGTGTGCCCGAGCATGGACTTGGTCGCGTTGACCTTCAGCTCGTAGGCGTGCTTTCCAAACAGCTCCTTGATGGACTTGACCTCGCTCACATCCCCCACGGGCGTGGACGTGGCGTGGGCGTTGATGTAGTCCACCTCCTCGGGGGCCACGCCCGTCTTCTCCAGCAGCCGTCGCATGGTGCGCACCTGCCCCTCCACCGAAGGGGCCGGCAGATGGGATCCGTCCGAGGCGGTGGCCACACCCAGGAGCTCGGCGTAGATGTGGGCTCCACGTCGCCTGGCGTGCTCCAGCTCCTCCACCACCAGCACAGCGGCCCCGTGGGAGGGGATGAAGCCCTCCCGTCGGCTGTCGTAGGGGCGGCTGGCAGCCTCGGGCCGGTCGTTGAAGCTCTGGTAGCTGATGGCGCCCATGATGGCCATCGCCTGCAGGTCCACCGGCGAGAAGTCCAGCACCGCCCCCGCCACCAGCATCACGTCCTCGTCGTGGTAGCGGATCTCGTCCATTGCGTTTCGCATGGCCACGTTGGCGCTGGCGCAGGCGCCACCCATGGTGTAGACCGGCCCCCGGAGGCCAAGCGCCTCCCCCACAGACGCCGCCTGGTCCGTGTCCAGACCGATGAGCGCCAGCATGGAGTCGATGTACTCGGGCTCCTCCTGGAACTGGACGTTGTTCGAGTACACGAGGTTGTTGCCCAGGTTGTGCCCACCCACGATGACCCCGATCCGTTCGGGGGCGATGTCCGAGGTGTCCAGCTTCGCGTCGAACCAGGCGTCGGCCGCCGCCAGGATCGTCAGCTTCGTGGAGAAGGGCGCCTTTCGCACCAGCTTGTTGGTGGGCTTGCGCAGGCGCTCCGGCATCCGCTCCAGAGTGGACGCTAGCTTCCCCTTGATGTCGTAGTCGGACAGGTCACCGCCCACCTTGGAGTAGATGCCGCTGGTGTCCAGGAACTTCCACCGGGTGATGGCCGACCTGCCGGCGATGAGGTTCTCGTAGTAGGTGTCCAGGTCGTCGCCGATGGGCACGTTTATCGACATGCCGCTGATCACCACCCGCCGCGCTTTTTGTTCCGTCATGTGTCGCCTCTAGCTGGAGCGAGCCGCCGGGGAGGGCGACCGCCTAGTCTTCCGGGAGGAAGGCTTCCATTATCGCCACCGCCAGGATGGCGTCGTTTTTCATTACCTGCCCGGCCATTATGGCCGTGTAGCCCCCCTCCTCCACGAGCTGGCTCAGCACGGTCAGCTCGTCCCCGGGGCGCCCTTCGCCCAAGAACATGGCGCCGTGGACCTTCAGCAGGCGCACGGGCCTGGGGGAGTCCTCGGGCAGCACCTCCACCCGGCCCGCGCTGTCTAGGTGCTGCAGGCACAGGCCTAGCTGGCCCATCATCTCCAGCATGAGGAAGCCGGGGTATATGGGCTCGCCGGGGAAATGGCCCGCCAGGATGGGATCCAGGGGATCGATGAGCCGCGTGCCCGTGGCCGCCCGCTGCTCCAGGTCCACTGATGTCACACGGTCCAGCAGCAGCATGGGGTCCCGGTGGGGCACGAGCTGCTCGATCTCGCGGCGCTGGATGGAGACCACACGGGTGGCCTCCCCAGGGGTGAACAGGGGCCGCCGCCGCCCGGACTTGAGCTGCTTTTCATAGGACATGTGTTGGCTCTTGGTGCCGCGGTCCTGCGCGGGGGCCGGCTAGTTGGCCCTGGCGCCAAACCGCAGGCTGTCGATGACCTTGCGGAGATGCTCCTCGGTGACGTCGGGGCTGTCCGTGTGCAGCTTGGGCTTTTTGTGCCACTTCTTGTCGAGCATGTTGTGAAGCACGGCCTTGGGGCCAACCTCCACGAAGGTGGCATCGGGGTAGCGCCCCACTATGGTGTCGATGGACTTTCGCCACAGGGTCGGACGGTACACGTGCGTGGAGAGCAGCTCCACGAAGGTGTCCCGGTCGGGGTCGAACAGCAGCTCCCCGGTTCGGTTGGGCAGGTAGGGCAGCTCGGGGCGCCGGAACCGGAGCCCTTCCAGCACCTTGCGCAGCTCCTGGCCCACCGGCTCGAACAGGGAGCTGTGCATTGGGAGCCGCCGGTCTATCACCACGGCCTCGCAGTAGAACTCCTCCTCCAGGATGCGGATGGTCTCCTCCACCGCGGGGCTCTCCCCGGCAACAACGTTCTGTCGCGGGGAGTTGAGGTTCACCACCTCCACCAGGCCCCGGCGCTTTGCCCGCGCCACCACCTCCTCCAGCTCCTCGTACTGGAGCGGAAAGATCGAGACCATGGACCCCCGGGGACCGTTGTCGTACGCCTCCCCCCGGAGCTCCACCGCGCGGAGGGCATCCTCGAAGGAGAGGGCGCCGATGTGCACCAGGTGGTTCCACTCGCCCAGGCTGAGGCCGCAGGAGAGATCCCCGCGCACCCCGGAGTCCTCCATGATCTGGAGGAACATGTGGTTTGCCAGAAAGACCCCGAGCTGCACGTCGCGGTTGCAGGCATAGGCCTGCTCGTTGTCGGCGCGGTAGTGGGTGAACAGGTCCCGCCCGAGGATGCCGCAGGCATCGGCCAGCAGCTCGCCATTTCTGCGATGCATACCCGCCAGCTTGGGCAACATGCCCGGGTAGCGTGAGTTTTGACCGGGGAACATGAAAACTGTCGTCATGGTGTCACCAGTACACAGGCCACGGCGTAGTCGCGCTCGTGGCTGATGGATAGTCGAGTGGTTCCAGGTGGCTCCTTCGCGGCGGCGGCCAGGTCGCGCTCCAGCTCCGGACAGCCCACGCGGAGCCAGGGCTCACCGCCCTCCCCATGGAGCACCTCCAGCCGGCTCAGGTCGTACCGGAGGGGGCTCAGGCGGTGGGCGTCCAGGAAGGCCTCCTTGGCGGCCCAGCGGGCTGCGTAGTGCATGGCAGGCGCCCTGCGGCCCTCGCAGTAGCTCCGCTCGGCCTCCGAGAAGAGCTCCGACCTGAGAAAGGGAGACCGAGCCAGCGCCTTTCTCATCCGGTCGGTGGAGCAAATGTTTACGCCCATGAGCATGGTTCTTCGCCTAGACAAGCCAACAGTCTACGGCCAGGCTCGGGGCCGGGCTGTGATATTGATCACAGGAGGTTCAAACTCGCCAATTTTGACCCAGCAGCGATTGCGGGTCAAAAAACCTGGTGTTTTCAGGCTGATAGCGGCGACCCGATCCAGCGACCGGACATTCCCCGCTCCTGGTGCAGAGCGTCATTATCATTAGCAGATCGCCCTTATCACTCGTCAGAGAGGACCACATAGACCAAAAAGGACCAGATGGCAAGCAATAGATGTAGACAAATCCCCTACCGGCTCGCCTGGCCCCAGAGGAGCTCCCTGAGCCCTGATGATCGCTCCACCCGCCGGCCGATCATCTCGGCCAGCACCTTCCGCCCACCATAGATGGTCACCGTCTCCCGCGCCCGGGTAACAGCGGTGTACAGCAGCTCCCTCGTGAGGCCCCTGGAGGAGACCTCTGGCAAGAGCAGGGAGACCTGGTCCGCCTCCGATCCCTGGCTCTTGTGCACCGTCGTCGCGAAGGCGGTCTCGTGCGCGGGCAGGCGCGCGGGGGCGAAGAGACGGCTGCGCCCTCGGGGATCCACGAAGCACGCCCGCAGGCCGAGGCCCTCCTGATCCAGCAGAATCCCCACGTCGCCGTTCCAGAGCTTCAGCCGATAGCTGTTCTCCCTCACCAGGATCGGCCGCCCCGGATAGCTCCGCCCCGTGCCCCTGATGAACCCCGCGCCCCGGAGCCCCTCCTCGATGCGGAGGTTCACCTCCTCCACGCCCGCCGGGCCGACCCGGGTGGCGCAGAGCACGCCGAAGCGCGTAAGCCCGGCCAGCAGCTCCGCCGCCGAGCCCCCACGGAGCAAAGGACCGAAGACCCTCACCGCCTCATCCACCAGCGCATCCCTCCCCTTTACGCCGCCCGGCTCCACGCACCGCACGTCCCCGAAGCGCTCGTCATCCAGCAGCGCCAGGGCGGCGTCCGCATCCCCGGCGGCCACGGCCCGAGCCAGCCTCCCCACGCCGCTGTCGGCGCCAAAGCGGAAGCTGTGGGTGAGGTGCACCACGCTGTCCCACATCCCCCCCTCTGGTAGGGGGTCGGGTGAAGAGGGGAGCCGGTCCCCGGTGAGCCTCTCCACCCGAGAGACGAGCTCGCGAGAGTAGCCGCGCGTCTCGCCGCCGTTGCAGATGTCAGAGAGCACCGAGCCAGGGGCGACCGACTCGAGCTGCTCCCGGTCCCCAACCAGGATGAGCCGCGCCCGGGGAGGGAGGGCCTCCAGCAGCCGCGACATCATGGCCAGGTCCACCATGGAGGCCTCATCCACCAGGACCCCGTCCGTGGGTATCGGGCTGGATCGTCCGCCTGCGGTCCTGCCTGGGCCACCCCATCCGACCCCCAGGAACCGGTGGAGGGTCATGGCCTCCTCCGGGATTGACGCGAGCACCGCTGGATCGCATGTCAGCCCGGCCTTTGCACTTTTTATGGACTCGCTCAGCCTCGCGACCGCCTTCCCGGTGGGGGCCAGCAGGTCGAGCGCCAGGGGGCGCCCCCGGGCCAGGGCCTGCTGCTGGAGAAGCGCCAGGAGCTTCACCACCGTGGACGTCTTCCCGGTGCCAGGGCCGCCGGTCACCACGCACAGCCGTCCAGTCACGGCGAGCAGGGCCGCCATGCGCTGGCCGTCTCCAGGGCTCGGGCCAGAGCCACCTCCGACGGGGGGGCCGAAGAGGCTGGCCAGGCCTTCCCCGAGGAGGACGCCGTCCGGCTCTGTGGGCGGATCGCCGAGGCGCGCCCGCAGCCCCCTGGCCAGGGAGCGCTCGTGGCGCCACATGCGATACAGGTAGAGCCGGCTCCCGTCGTCCAGCACCAGGGGCCGAACCTCGGGGAGGTCAGGGGCGACCGCCGGCCCATCCTGGAGCTTTGCCGCTGCGACCAGGCCGCTGCCCAACAGCAGCTCCCTCCACTCGTCCAGGTCTGGCCACCTGGGCTCGCCTCGGCCCCCTGCCCCGTCGTCACCCTCCCCCTCCGGCCGCGCCCTCGCCACCGGACGGCCCGCGAGCCCATCCAGCTCCAGGCAGACGTGCCCGGACTCGAGCAGGCTGCTCGCCATGGCTGCGGCCCCCAGGACCGAGGCAGATGCTCCGGGCGCCATGCGCCCGAGCGCCCGAGCAAAGTGCTCGTCCAGGGCACCGATGAGCCCTGCTCTCCTCAGCGCGAGGATCACCTGCCCCCCTCCCCTCCACCGGTCACGCCGTGCCCATCCTCGCTGCTCGCCCCCTCCAGCAGCTCTGACAGGGCCCGCACCATGGCCAGGGACGGGCGGTCGGCAAAGACGCCGTGGCCGGGACGGTCCGGTGAGATCCCACGCAGAAACAGGTAGCGCACGCCGCCGAAGTGACGCTCGTAGTCGTAGCCGGGAAGACGCAGCGAAAGGTGACGGTCCAGCGCCACCGTGTACAGGTGGTACTGGAGCGGGTAGTGGTGCGCCATCATGGCGTCGGCCAGGCGGCCGGGAGCGTAGTCCTCGGGGCTCGACCCCAGGTGGTTGGACTTGTAGTCCACCAGGTAGTGGCGCCCTCCCTGCTCGAAAACCAGGTCGATGAACCCGCGCAGGTATCCACGCACCTGCGCGAACCCCAGGGCCGCCACCTCCCTGGCGTACCCGGCGAGGCATGTGGGGGCGTGAGTCGCAAAGAGCCGGGCCAGGCGCCCCACCTCCAGGCCACGGGCGGCCCCCTGGGCCAGGGGGAGCACAAACTCCATCTCCGCCCGGCAGCGACCTGGCGAGACGTCCTGGAGGCGAAGATCTCCCCTGGAGTCCAGGGGAGCGGCCAGCACTTGCAGGATGGCCTTCTCCAGCACCGACGCCCAGGCGGATTCGAATCCGAAGCGAGGGCAGAGCTCATCCACCAGTGCGATGACATCCTGTGGACGGGAGAGATCCAGCCGCTCGAAGATGGCGTGGAGCATGTTCCCCGCCCTCGCGCCACGCGGAAAGTCGTGGAGCAGCACGGGCCCGGGGGACACCTCTGCCTGCGTGGCGCGCCGGGTCGATGGCTCCGGCTCCATGGAGACACCCTCCAGGGACGGCGAGCCCCTCTCCAGGCCCGGCTCCAGTGGCCCATCACCCTCGTCCAGGTCCCGCCCGTGGAAGCCGGCCGGGCTGGAAGGCAGGTGCCGGGAGGTCAGGCCGGAAAAGCTCGTGGAGCGCCAGGTCCGGTCCGGTGACTTGCGGAGCACCCGAGCCGCCAGGGAGACGTCCTCCACCTCCTCCGGAGAGTAGCTGGGCGCGCTCAGCTCCCCGAGCTGACGCAGTGAGATGCACTCCTCGGCCTCCCCCAGCAGGTTCTCCAGGTCCGCCAGCAGATCCCCATCGGTGGCCCCCTTCACTCCAGCGGCAATGTCGACGCCTTCGCCAGCTCCGCCGCTGCGGGCCTGGTGCAGCAGGTAGGCCAGCGCCGACATCTCCGCCCCTTTGAAGGCGCCCCAGACCACCACCGAGAGGTGACGGGCCCGGGTGAGCGCCACGTAGGCCAGCCGGAGGCGCTCTGAAAGGCGCTCCATGTCGGCGAGCTCCCTGTGCTCATCCTCCTCCTGGGAGCCGATGTCCAGCTTCATCCCATGGTCATCCGCCGGGTCGTGAAAGCGCACCCCGACGCCCAGGCCAGAGAACACCTCCCAGAGGTAGGGGCAGTAGACAACCGGGAACTCCAGCCCCTTGGACTTGTGGGTGGTCAAGATCTGCACTGATCGGGCGTCGCTCTCCATGCGCATCTGGAGCTCGTCCGCGCCCAGCGCCCTCCCCCCTTCGGCCTCTGCACGGGCGCGCGACAGCCAGCTCGCAAGACCCGCCGGGCCCAGCCGCTCCGCCTCCGAGGCCCTGTGCAGCAGCTCCGACAGGTGCAAGAGGTTGGTCATGCGCCTCTCACCGTCAGGCATCCCCAGCAGCCGCTGGGGAACCCGGCGAGCTCCCATGATCGTACGGAACGCGAGCATGAAGCCGCGGTCGCGCCAAAGCCGTGTCCAGGAGAGGATCTCCTCGGTGAGGTGCTGCCAGGCGCCCTCGTCGGCCGAGACGCGCTGGATCTCCAGACCATCTGCTCCCAGCAGGGACGTGGCCATGGCCGCGCGCACGAGCCCGTCACGGGTCGGCTCGGCGAGGGCGAACAAGAGCCTTTGCAGGTCCTGGGCCTCGGGGGTCGAGAGCACGCTCCCCGCTCCGTGCACGACCGCGGGGATGGAGCGGCGACGCAGGGCCTCCTGGATCGGCGCGGCCTCGGCGTTGCGCAGCACGAGCACCGCCAGGTCCCCGGGCGCGAGGGGCCGGCCGGCCAGCTCCAGGCCGCTGGAGAGCAGGTGGGCCATCTCCCCGGCCAGCAGGTCAGGCAGGTGTCTCCCAGCCCAGGCCTTGCTGATCTGCTTGGGGGCATCGCAGCCCGCGTCCTTGCGGGAAACGAACAGCAGCTCCAGGCCTGAGCGGTGATGCTCGCCTCTGGTGAGGGCGTCCGTGCGGCCATCTGCGGGGCGCACCGGCTCAAAGGCGATGCGGGGGTCCACAAAGGGCGCCCGGGCGTTCCCGAAGATGGCGTTCACCGCTGTGATGGCCGCAGGATCCGATCGGTAGTTCACCCCGAGGGTGTAGCAGCCGTCATCCCGACGGCCATCTCCGCAGCCATCCTCATCCTCCGCCGCTCCCATGGGTCTGGCTCCGCGCACACGCTCGGCAGCGGCCAGGTAGGTGTAGATGTCGGCCCCGCGGAAGCCGTATATGGCCTGCTTGGGATCCCCGATGAGAAACAGGCTCTCCCGCCGGGTGAATATCTTGCGAAAGATCCTGTCCTGGAGCGGGTCCGTGTCCTGGAACTCGTCGATGAGGGCGGCCCTGAAGCGGCCCCTGATGAGCCCACAAAGCGCCTCTCCCTCCTCCCCACCGAGCGCCTTGTCGAGCAGCCGCAGGAGGTCGTCGAAGGAGAGGGTGGCGCTGGCCTCCCGGCGCCGGGGCACCTCCTGTCGAGCGTAGGCCACCAGGTCCAGGCGCAGATCGAGCAGCCGACCGGCCAGGGCCTCCCGCAGGGTGTCGCTCGCCTCGCGCAGCGCCCCACATGCTTCGAAGAAGGGGTGGGCGGGTGTGGAGTGTTTTTTCTTGGTGGCGGCTGCCAGCGCCTCGGGAACAAAGAACTTGGCCAACACCTCGGGGGCCTCGGTGGGCGGATCATCGGCCTCCAGAAAGGCCGAGATCTCCGCCAGGCGCCTCGGAATATGCGCGACTCTCCACTTGCTGCGATTGAGCGCCTTGGACGTGTGCAGTAGCCTCGTCACCTCATCCCTGTCCCGCCGCCAGATCTTTGCGGCCGCCGCATGTGCCTCCAGGTAGGGGGCCTCGTGCTCCTGCCAGCTCCCGCCCGAGCGCGCTGGAATGATCCGCAGCTCGGGATCGCGCACCGCCGCCTCGGCCAGGTCCTTCAGGCTGTCCGGGCCAGCACCAGAGTCCAGCAGGAAGGCTGCGAGCCGCTGGGGAGCGTCGTAGACCTCCCGCGACCAGAAGTCCAGGGTCACCTCCTCGCACAAGGGCGAGTCGTCGCCCACCAGCTCGGCGTCAAAGGGGACGCCGCACTCGAAGGCGTGCTCGCTCAGCATCCGCTGGCAGAAGCCGTGGATGGTGAAGATGGCAGCCTCATCGAAACGGCGCAGCTCTGCCGTCAGGTGCCGCTCCAGGGCCGCGGGATCATCTCCCCGCTCCCAGGCCGCCGAGAAGATTTCGCGGATCTCCGGGTCGCCCGGAGAGTCGGAGAGGCCATCCCCGCCAGCGTCGCCGAGGGGCT
>JAJRWW010000432.1 GCA_024276595.1 Myxococcota bacterium | reverse complement strand
GTCTGGTCTCGTGGCAAGCCCGTGGGCGTGCTGTGCGCGATCCTGCGCGAGGAGAGAGAGGTGCTCATGGACGAGCGCGAGATCTTCGGCTCGCTGGCGTCGGCCCTGGGGGTGGAGGAGGCCAGGCGCTGACCCTCACCCAATGCCATGGATCCCACGCGATGACCCTCACCCAATGCCATGGATCCCACGCGATGACCCTCACCCAATGCCATAGATCCCACGCGCATTTCGGGTTGTCTGCTCGGCCACGAGGTCCAGAGGCTCCCCTCGCAGCCTGGCAATGGTGTCGGCGGTGAACACAACGCGGGCGGGCTCGTTTCTCCTGCCGCGAAAAGGCACCGGCGCCAGGTAGGGGCTGTCGGTCTCCACCAGCAACCGGTCCCCTGGGGTGAGACGAGCAGCCTCCCTCACGGCCTCGGCCTTCGGGAAGGTGACGATCCCCGAGAAGGAGATGTGCAGCCCGAGATCCAGGTACTCCGCCAGCTCGGCTGGACCAGAGGAGAAGCAGTGGACAATGCCGCCTGTCTCTGTCACCCCCTCGCTCCGCAGTATCTCCATTGCGTCGGCGTGGGCCTCTCGCAGGTGGATCACAACCGGCTTGCCCAGATCCCTCGCAAGCCGTACTTGAGCCCTGAAGGCCCAGCGCTGCACCTCCTTGGGGGAGTGCATGTAGTGGTAGTCCAGGCCCGTCTCCCCCACGGCCACCACCTCCTCTCGCGCGGCGACCTCCCGCAGCAGGGGGAGCAGGTCCTCGGCCAGGAGCGCGTCGTGGGGATGCACGCCGGCGGTGGCGCAGCCCCCCTCCCTGCCGACTGCGATCTCCGCAGCGGCCACCAGGGAGGCCGGGTCCCGTCCCACCCCAATGGCGGCCACCTGCGAGACTCCCGCCTCCCTTGCCCTGGCCAGCACCTGGTCCACCTCCTCGGCGGCGGGCCCGAAGTCCAGGTGTGCGTGGGAGTCGAAGAGAGGGACGCCGGGCACAGGGGGTTTGGCAGCAGGGGTCATTTCACACTCTCGAGTCTCTGTATTGCCTCTTCGATCTCGGCCACCAGCTCCTCGTTGCCCAGCTCCTTGGCACGCGCCAGACCATCGGCGAGGGTGGGGATGACAGAGGGATCCCCCAGCAGGCCCAGGCCCCGCACGGCAGCTTCCGTGGACCTCGAGCGCAGCGCGTCCAGGAGGACCTCACGGGCCCCCCTGCCACCCACCTCCCCCAATAGCTCCAGGGCCAGCCCCCGCACGTCGCTGCGCCAGCTCTTGCAGCGGCCGAGCAAAAATGCGCGCGATGTCTCCCTGCCCAGCCTCACCAGGGATGCGGCAGCCCTCAAGCGCACGAAGGGGTGCAAGAAGATGCGCCCCTGGGCTCGCTCCAGGGCCTCCACCGCCTCGGGATCTCCCAGCTTGCCCAGCAGCTCGCACACCATGAAGCCAAAGTCCCGGTGGGTGGTGAGGGGCAGCAGCGCCGGCAACCCGCGAGGATCCCTGAGCCGTCCCAGGGCATAGGCCGCCTCCACCCGCACCGACTCCAGCGGGTCGGCCAGCAGCACGGCGATGGCGTCGGCTGCCTCGTGCGCCTCCAGGTCTCCCAGCCCTGCCGCGGCGCTCCCCCTGACCTCTGGGTCCCGGTCCTCCAGGGCAGCCATGAGGGGTGCCAGCGCCCTGGCACCATCCAGCTCCACAAGGGACGCGACCGCCTGAAAGCGTACATCCGGCGGTCCGCTCGCCAGCGCCCCTATGAGGGGCTGAACCGCGGCCCGGTCGCCGATCTTGCCCAGGGAGATGGCCGCCGCCTGGCGAGGCATGATGTCCCGGTCCTCCAGCATGTGCACCAGGCGGTCCACCGCGGCGCCGTCACCCAGCTCCCCCAGCGACAGGGCTGCGGCATAGCGCACGTCCGGGCGGCCATCGTCCAGCGCGCCCCTGAGCCCACTGGCCGCCTCTGCCGCCCTCTCGGGGGGCGCGCTGCCCAGGGCGCTGGCAGCCACTGCCCGTACCCTGGGATCGGGGTGCTTCAGGTCTCGCATGGCCGCGTCCATGGTCAGCTCGCGAAGCTCGTGGGGAATCATGGCTCATTCCGGTGAAGTAGCTGATGACGGGGACTCTGGCAATGCTGGCGTCGAGGCCGGCTCACACAGCATGGATCAACGCCGCTCAGGCGACGAGGATCGCCGGTCGGGGGGTGGGGCGGGCTCCAGGTCGTCGGCCGAAAAGACCTCCGAGCGGCCCATGCCCAAGGACACGCGCACCCGCCGCGCCAGGATGTCCAGCTCCACGACCCTGCCAAGCCCCTCGGGCGTCTGCACGTGCTTGCCCAGCTTGGGCATGCCCTTGCGCTGCTCCCGGTAGATCTTCTGCTCATATGCCAGGCAGCACTTGAGACGTCCACATTGCCCGGAGACCTTCTGCGGATTCAGCACCAGGTTCTGGTCCTTTGCCATCCTGATGGACACTGGCTCGAACTTGGTGAGGTAGCGGTGGCAGCAGAGCCGGAGCCCGCAGACGCCGATCCCCCAGACCATCTTGGCCTCATCCCGAACGCCGATCTGCCGCATCTCTATTCTCGTGCGGAGCCGCTGGGCGAGATCTCGCACCAGGTCCCGGAAGTCCACCCTCCCCTCGGCGGAGAAGTAGAACACCGCCTTGGATCCGCCGTGAAGATACTCCACCCTGGAGAGCTTCATGGGCAGCTTCCGGGCCGCGATCCGCTCTCGGGCGAAGGGCATGGCCTCCCGCCCCTTGTCCTCGTTGCGCTCTCGCTGAATGATGTCGTGCTCGGTGGTACGTCGCAGCACCCGGCGAGATGTCTTGTCGGTTACCAGCACCCGCAGGGAGGGCGCGACCACCGTGCCCATGGCCTGGCCCCGATCCCCCTGGACCACAACCTCATCGCCCCGCCTGAGGGTGAGCTCGCCAGCGTCGAACTCCTGGAGCCGGGTCGAGGTCTTCACGCGCACCAGCGCCACGTTGGTGACCTCACCCCTGGGCAAGGGCTCATCCTCTTCGGCGAGATCCTCTGGGACCTCGACGGCCAAGGCCAGGCCATCCACCGATCCAGGCTCCCCACTGGGCTCCGCAGCGCCCTCTCCGGCAGACCCCTGCGCCAGGTGGCTGGCGGGTGCCGGGAGCACATCCTCTCCGTCTGGGTCCAGCTCCCAGGGGGGCGGCTCCCAGTGGGCCAGTCCCTCCGGGGTCATCTCTGGCGCTGGTCCGGACTCGGCCTGCTCGGGGCTCCACTGCTCCTCCGGTGCAGCGAAGTCGCCCCCTGTGGAGCGGTCGAGTGACCTGGAGCGCTGGCGGACAGACGATGCCCCGTCCCCGGGGCGGTCACGGGAACGGGAGCGGTCACGGGACCGCCCCCGGGACCGCCCCTTCCTGCGCTGCCGCTTCTCCCCTTCGGTCCTGCGCTGCCGGTCCCCCTCCTCTCCTCCTCGTCCGGATCTAGAACGCTCTCGAGCGCCGGAGCCCTTTGCTTGCCCCTCTCCACCCCTGGAGCCACCTCGGCGCCTGGGACGCCGACGCCGCTTGCGCCGCCGCTCAGCCGCGCCGGGCTCACCGCCCCCACGGTCATCTCCTCCCCTGGCCCGCTTCCCCTGCGCTCCCCC
>JAJRWW010000037.1 GCA_024276595.1 Myxococcota bacterium | reverse complement strand
GCCGTGGCTCTCGATGGCGTGGCCGTCCGCCGCCAGGTCGTGCAGCATCTGCACGCGCCGGTTGGAGAGGCGGTAGAAGCGGGTCACGAAGAACGTTACCCGGGCGCCATACTCTGCCAGCAGGTCGCGCTGGGTGTACCACTGGTCGATGTGGGCGTCGTCGAAGGTGAGGGCCACCCCGGCACCCAGGGGGGGCCACGCAGATCCTCGAAGGTGAAGAAGGGCAGGCCCAGCTCCGCTGCCAGGCCCAGGACCGACTCCAGCCGCTCCACCGACAGGCCGGCGCCGGGCTCGTGGGCGTAGAGGAGCAGCACCTCACCCTTTCCTTGCGCGCGCTCCATTGCCGCGCGGAGATTCCCCAGGTCGGGCACGAAGGCCGGGCGCAGGCCGTCGTCGATGGTCACTCCGCACAGGACCCGGCGTCCGTCCCAGGAGAAGAAGACCTCGTCCATGTGGGCCACGCTCCGCGGCCCGCAGGCGCTGGCCAAGAGGACCGCCGTGGCCCAAAGGAGCGCCGTGCCACCCACTGGCGTCGGCTCCCCGGAGCGTCTCTGGCCCGGGTTACGCGTCCGCGGAGGCGCTGTCGGCACCTGCCACTGCTGCTTCATGGGGCGAGGATGTCGCAGTACACCCTGGTGACGGTCTCTGCGTTGTTGGACCATGATCGCTCCTTTCGCACCCAGCGCCTGGCCTGGCGCCCGAGCTGCTCTCTGAGGGCCGGCGCGGTGACCAGCTCGGCCAGCCCTGCCGCCAGGCTCTCCAGGTCATCCTTGCGACAAAAAAGAGCCGTGCGGCCATGCTCTGCCATGTCGGCCTGTCCGCCCACGTCCGAGAGGATCACCGCCTTGGCCATGGCCATGGCTTCCAGCGGCTTGAGCGGGGAGACCAGCTCGCACACCTGGTGGCCCGCACGTGGGTAGGCGGCAATGTGCACGAGGCTGTAGTAGCGCAGCACGTCTCGGTGGGGAACCCGGCCCGGAAACAGCACCAGGTCGGAAATCTCCAGCTCTCTGGCTCTGCGGCGGAGGAGGGGCATGGCCTGTCCATCCCCAACGAGCAGGAGCCGGAAGGGGACCTGCACCCGCTCGCGCAGCAGGGAGACGGCGCGAAGCAGCGACTGGAGCCCCTCGTAGGGGGCGAATGAGCCCACGAAGCCGATGATCACCTCGTCGCGCAGGCCCAGGGCGGCGGCCAGGGCGCTGTCTGGTGGGCGCGGGCAGAAGAGGTCGGAGTCCACAGCGTTGGGGAGAAGGGAGATCTTACCCTGCTCCACGCCTCCGGCCACGAGGAGATCTCGTACGCCAGCGGTTATGGCCAGAACCCGGTCGGCGCGCCTGGCGGCCTGCAGCTCCAGGGAGCTGGTCATGCGGAAGTGCTCCGAGCCTTCGTAGGCTGGCTGCCGGAAGGAGCGGGTGAGGTGCCAGAGGCCTCGCACCTCGTAGACGCTCGGGAGACCCAGGCGCCGGGCAGCCTCGGTGCCTGCGAGGCCCACGACGTGGTTGGAGGCGCAGTGGATGAGAGAGGGGCGGAAGGCCCTGGCCTGGTCCACCAGGGCATCCACGGCCGCCTGCTGGTACTGCTCTGGCGAGAGCTCTGGCGCGGAATGGGGCCTGGGCCGAAAGCAGTAGGTGACACCGTCCACCTGTGCGTGGGGTTCCACCAGCCCCCTGGAGCGGAAGTCCCAGCGGTCGTTGGGGTAGCCGTACCGGGCGTAGCATTTCGTTGTCCAGCCCTCCTCGGCGAGGGAGCGGAGCAGATAGTGAGTTCGGATGGCGTAGCCGCTGCTGTGGTGAGGGAGGCTCTGGGCCACGTAGTAGAGAGATCTCCGCGGTTCCGGCAAGGTCAGGGGCTCAGGCGGATCGCTGCTTGCCTCGGGCATCCCCTCCCGGAGATGGGCTAGCTGCTCCCGGAGCCGACGCACGGGGCCCGGGTGGGCGTCCTCGTAGGGGGCCAGCACCTCCAGGGGCCGCCGGATCGCCCCGGAGCGCTCCCAGAGACGGGCCAGGAGGAGGGCGGTGTCGGCGCCAGGGGCCAGGTGGATGCACCGGTCGCCCGCATGGAGGGCCTCGTCCGTGGACCTGAGGGCCAGCCCTGCCAGGGCTGCACGGAAGATGGCCCTGCGACAGCCATTGCCCAGCCCTGTGGCGGGGACGAGCTGGAGCGCAGAGCCCAGGAGCCGCGCTGGATGGGGGCCCATGGGTCCGAGGAGGAGCCTGCCCAGGAGCCTGGTGAGCAGCCGATAGGCGGCGCGATGGGGGGAGAGCTGCGCCAGCAGGTCCAGCAGGACCGCCTTGTCCATTGCAAATGCCATCTCGGGGATGCTACTACCACATTTGGCGCGCTGCAAAACAGGCCCGAAGGTGGGGGCCGGAATCTTGCCCCCTTCGCTACTGTGTGGAAATAATCTCCATTGAGCGTGACAATTGGGCGACATGAAGTAAAATGTTGTGGTAATACTGAAGGCATCGCTCACGGATGCCGTACGGTTGTTGGCTCCAGCGCTATGCTGGGCGAATGATTGAGCTAATAGTTGGACGGTAAGACTATGTACTACACTAGACATGAATGTCGCTCGCCGCGGCTGTCCGCTCGGAGGTGCGATGCCCCATGAGTGGAATCGGTCCCATTGAGATCATCTGTATTCTGCTGGGGGTCGTGCTCACCTTGGGTCCGGCCCTCGCCGCCAGGGCTCGGCGTCGAACAGAGGACGAGGTCACGGACGACTTCGAGCCAGCGGTCACAGTCGTGACCCCCATGTACAACGAAGGCGCCTCCATCCGGGAGACGATCCGGAGCGTCCTCGCCCAGGACTACCCGGCGCACAAGCTTCGCATGATAGTTGTGGACGACGCATCCACGGACGACAGCCTGGAGCACGCCACGGCAGAGGCGCAGCTCGACCCCAGGGTCACGGTGCTTCACAACGAGGAGAACCTGGGCAAGCGCCGATCCATCAACCGGGCGGTGCGGGTTGCCAGCTCGGAGATCATCGTCTCCGTGGACTCGGATGTGACCGTGGACCGGCTGGCGGTTCGGGAGCTGGTGCGGCGCTTCACCCGGCCGGAGATAGCCGCCGTGGGCGGGCAGGTGGACGTGCGAAACAAGCACACCAACTGGCTCACCCGGATGCAGGCGGTCAAGTACTTCTTTGGCTACCACACAGTGAAGAACCTGGAGCGCGCCTATCGCACGGTGCTCTGTCTGTCCGGCTGCCTCACCGCCTACCGCCGTGAGGTGCTGGTGGAGCTGGAGCCGGTCCTGGAGAGGCGCAAGATCCGCTACGGAGAGGACCGCTTCTTGACCCGCCAGATCATCAAGGCGGGCCATCAGACCACCATGACCATGGACGCCCTCTGCCACACGACCGCGCCGGACGAGCTGCGGGTCTACCTGGCGCAGCAGCTCCGCTGGCGTCGCTCCACCATCGTGGACTACCTGGGGAGCATGTCCCATTTCTGGCGCATGCATCCGCTTGTGGCGCTGCACTACTACGCCGTGTTTGGAGCCATCCTCGCCTACCCGGTGCTGCTGGCCTCGGCTGCCTTGAGCGGCCTCATCATCCCGCTCATGCTCCTGCACGTGCTGGTGGTGGGGGCCTTTGGGCTGTACTACTACAGCAGGGTGCGGCGGCGTCCGGCGCCACAGCGCGTCTCTCCTTGGAGCTTTCTGCCCATGGCCCTGGTGCTGCCCATCTCCTACGCTGTGCTCACGCCCCTGGCCGCCCTGACCTTGGGTAGCAAGAGCTGGTCGACCCGCGTGGGCTCGGAGCCGGCCTCTGCCGAGTCAGCGGGCAAGGAGGCCCGCGCTCCGGCGGCGCTCTCCAAGGGTGCCGCAGAGGCGGAGCGCTTGCGTCCGGAGCCGGTGCGGGCGATGACCAACTTCGGGAGCTAGGAGAGCCACAGCCGGATGGCGGGCAGCTCTGGTGCTTGCCCACACCGCACACACCAATGACAGATGAGCTACACGCGAGCGTCGGCGTCGAGCTGACCGAGCCCAACCCATCCACCTCCCTGGTGGGCGGCCTGGCAAAGATGCTCCGCGAGATCAGGAGCTACAGGTACCTGATCTCCAACTTCGTGAGGCGAGACCTGCGGGTGAAGTACCGCAACTCCGCCCTGGGCTACTTCTGGTCCCTGCTGGATCCGCTGCTTTTGTCCGGCGTCTACGTGGTCCTGTTTCTCATCGTGGCGGGCAACCCCCACCGCCTCTACCCGCTCTGGGTGGTCATTGGCGTGCTCTGCTGGCGGTTTTTTGGCAACAGCTTTCAGTTTGCCGTCTCCAGCCTCACTGGCAACGAGGGGACCATCAAGTCCATCTACTTTCCTCGGTGCCTGTTCGCTGTCGCGGCTGCCAGCTCAAACCTCGCCATGGTGTCACTCAACCTGATGGTGGCCGTGCCCTTCCTGGTGTACTTCCGGATGCCGCCCACCATTCACCTGCTGCTGGTTCCCGGTGGCCTGGCGCTGCTTTTCATGCTCGGCCTGGGTCTGGGGCTGGCGCTGGCCTGCCTGAACGTCCTCAACAGGGATGTGGCGCACCTGAGCAGCTTCCTCTTGCGGGCCGGGTTCTATGTGACCCCGGTGCTCTGGACCGTGGAGATGGCTCACGGCAAGAAGCACGCCCTGCGGTACCTGCTGCTCAACCCCGTGGCGGTCCCCATCACCATGGTCCGAAACGGCCTGACCGGCCGACCCATCACCGTGCACTGGGGGTACATCATCTGGTCGGTGGTCTGCTCGGCGCTCACCCTTTTGGTGGGGGCCATGATCTTTCAACGCTACGAGGCGCGGGTGGTCAAGAAGCTATGAGCCGCACCACCATCGAGCTGCGGGACGTGACCCTCGCCTTTCCGCGCAGGAGGGTCACCCTGGAGTCCTTCGGGCGCTCGGCACTGAACATGCTGCGCGGTGGACGATCCAGGCACAAGGACGAGTTCATCGCCCTCGAGGACATCTCCCTGGAGCTAGGGGAGGGGGAGGTGCTCGGCGTGGTGGGGCGCAACGGCGCGGGGAAGAGCACCCTCCTGAGGGTGATCGCGGGGATCTATCGCCCCGACCATGGCAGCGCCAAGACCCTGGCACGCCCTGTTCTTCTGGCAGGGTTCGGGGTTGGGTTCAACGTGAACCTTTCCGGCCGGGAGAACGTCTACCTCTACGGCAGCATCCTGGGTCACCCCCGCTCGGTGGTGGACGGCCTGCTGCCGGGGATCATCGAGTTCTCCGGGCTGGAGGCCTTCATCGACCAGCCCCTGCGCACCTACTCCAGCGGCATGAGGGCCCGCCTGGGCTTCTCGGTGGCAACGTCTGTCCAGCCGGATATCCTCCTGCTGGACGAGGCGCTGGGAGTGGGGGACGAGGAGTTCAGGCGGCGCTCCTCGGCCCACATCCGTTCCATGCTGGAGGAGGCTCACACGGTGGTCATCGCCTCCCACAACTTCTCGATCCTGAAGCAGGTGTGCACCAGGGCCATCCTGCTGGAGCGAGGCAGGGTCATTCACAGCGGCTCCATAGACGAGGTGGAGCAGGTCTACACGGGGAAGCTCCCCCCCGCGGGCTCTCCAGGCCCGCCGGGAGCCAGCCAGTCTCCCTGAGCGGGTAGAGATGTCGCGAATGAGCCGAGCTTTGTTTTGGCCAGGCGGCGGGCTCTCCCGGGCGGCGCTCGTTGGCGCCGTCGGCGCCCTGTGGCGCGACCTTCGCGGGGCGCGCAACCGAGTGATCACCGCCGCCCTGAGGGTGCGCCATGGGACGCTGGTGCTCCCCCCCCATGAGCTACCGGATCGGCTCCTGGATCTGGCCCGGGTCCCAGCGGCGGGGCAGCTCCTGCTGCTGGCCACCCTGGAGGCGAACCTGGAGGCGCACGGGGCCGCCCTCCTGGACGACTGTGCGAGCCAGGCGCTGGATCGAGCTCGCCCACCAGAGCCGGGCCGATCTCTCATGGCCGACCTCTTGTCGAGGTGGGATGCCTGGGAGCGCCTGCTCCTGGCGCTGGCAACCCACCACGAGCGGAGGGGGGGAATCAGGCGCCCCCTGGAGCTGCTGGAGCTGCTGCACGGGCGGCGAGGGGGTGGGGTGCTCGGCGGAGGAGCCACGGCCAGGAGGATCGACGCGCTGCGGAGCCAGGCCCTTGTCCTGCGCTCGGGGCTCCCCCCGGTCGAGGCAGCGGCTCGCTCCTGGGAGCCCGCGGTGGGTCGGGTGCTGTACTACGCCAACCAGACCCTCCCGCACCACGTGAGCGGCTACGCCATCCGCACCCACTGGCTGGCCCGGGAGCTCCGGCGTGTCGGCTGGGATCTCTCTGTCTACACGCGCCTGGGCTACCCCAATGATCGCTACGACTTTCTGGGAGCCAGGCTGGCGGGGAGGGAGGCGATCATCGACGGCGTGCCCTACCGATTCACTCCCCGAAGACGTCCGGTCGGCTCCATCTCCCGGTACCAGGAGGAGAGCGTGGAGGCGCTGGCTCGGCACTGCGCGGCCTTTCGGCCGTCGATTGTTCACGCCGCGTCCAACTACACAGGAGGGCTCGCCGCCACCGGGCTGGCGCGCTCCATGGGGATCCCGAGCGTGTACGAGGTGCGCGGCCTCTGGCACATGACCCGGGGGGCCACCCAGACCAGCTACCTCGACTCCGACCACTACCGGATGATCGAGCGCCTGGAGGTGCAGGCCGCCCGGCAGGCGGACTACGTCTTTGCCATCACTGACGAGGTGGCTGCGGTGCTCGAGGGGGGAGGGGTCCCGAGGCGGAAGATATCGATCCTGCCCAACGCGGTGGACATGGACACCTTTGCCACCGCCGGCCGGGATCCAGCTCTGGAGGAGCGCCTGGGCTTGCGGGGGGTCACTACCATCGGTTACGTGGGCTCGCTGCACCACTACGAGGGGCTGGACCTCCTGCTGCGGGCCGCCGCCCTCTTGCGCAGGAGCCGGGGAGACACCTTTCGGGTAGTGCTGGTGGGAGATGGGCCCGCGGCCCTGGACCTGCGCAGGCTTGCCAGGGCGCTACACCTGGGGGCCACGGCTAGCTTCGTGGGTCGAGCTCCACACGAGGACGTGGCGCGCTACTACTCCCTGATGGACACGATGGCGTTCCCTCGGAGAGGGCACCGGGTCTGCGAGGTCGTGTCGCCCATCAAGCCCTTCGAGGCCATGGGCGCCGGCAAGGCCATCGTGGTGTCCGGGGTGCGCGGCCTCACCCAGGTGGTTCGCCACGGAGAGACCGGGCTGGTGCATCGCACTGACGACCTGGAGAGCCTGGCGCAGCACCTCGAGCGCCTGCTGCTTTCCCCGGAGCTGCGCCTGGAGCTGGGCGAGAACGCGCGCCGATGGGTGGCAGAGCATCGCACATGGACCCGGGTCTGCTCGAAGGTGGACGAGGTCTACGGGCGGCTGCTCGGATGACCCGAGCCTACGGGTGGACAGCGTCGGCGGCAGATCCCTGGGCCAGCTTGCGCCCCCTGGGCGCTGGATCCTATACTTGTGCAGCAGGGCAGAGGATCCGAGGATCCGAGGATCTGATGAAGGCAACAGCTAGAAAGGACCACGCGCCGTTGGCGTTGACATCGGCGCTGGCTGTGCCCAGGGAGGTCAGGGACGTGCCCCCTGGGCCTGGTCGCAGCAGCGCGGCGTGGCTCGTGGCGGCCACCGTGCTGGGCGTGGCGGCTGCTTTGCTGGTGGGGCTGCAGCTTGCAAGAGGGGGAGGCGCAGCTCGCGGGCCGGGCGCAGCGGGGCAAGGGAGGGAGCCGGCCCCCAGCCTCGGCGCTTCATCCGCCGAGGGGGCGAGGGGAGCGACGACCCCGGCCGTGGCGTCCGTGTCGCGGGCGGCGGGGGCCGTGCCAGCGCCCCCTCCTGGAGGAGGGCGGGAGCCGGCTGGCCGGGCAGCCAGGCCCACCGATGATGCCCCCGCCTTGCGCCGCTCCTGGCCCGTTGGAGAGCCATCTCCCGACCTGGCCCTCGTGGCCACCAACATCCCTCCCGGCGCCCCGTGGCGGGCCACCGCGTCGATCCTGCACCTGAAGTCCGAGGAGTATCTCCTTGTGAGCCAGGGAGATCGCTGGGGGGACCTGGACGTGGTCCAGATAGCCATGGACTGGGTGCAGCTCCGGAGGGGGAGCTCCTACCTTTGGGTTGGATACAAGGACCGCCCCCCTGGCAGGAGCGCAAGGCATCGGCGCCGCGAGCGCTTGCCGCCGCCCCGCCGGGTGCGGCGGCGGCGGGATGGCCCAACTGTCACGTACAAGTGGATCCTGGGCAGGCTGAACCTGGCTGGCGAGCTGGAGGACCACCTGCTCCCGGAGGTGACCTCGGCGGGGTTGAAGATCGGGCGGGTGACCACGGGCTTTAGACGCATCGGCCTCCGCCCAGGTGACGTGGTGGAGCGCGCCGGCGACAGGCGGGTGCGATCCCTTGACGACCTTCGCAGCGGGATGCAGGGAGCCGCTCGTCCCGGCGGCTCCGGGACCATCACGGTTCTTCGACGGGGGCGCAGCCTGGAGCTCCCCTTCAACGTCCGCTGATGGTACAAGGAGCCATGTCCTCCCCGAAGCCTCGTGGGGCGCTCCGATCCACACCAGTTGGGGCCAGGGCCATCCTGGCCGGGATTGGGGCCGGCTCCCTGGTGGGACTGCTGCTGGGGCTGGGCGACGGCGCCGCTGTGGCCGCACGGCTGAGCCGATTTGGAGGCGCAGAGGGGGTGGGCTCCGACCTGTACCTGCACACCCTGTCCATGGTGACCTTGCCGTGCCTGGGAGTCGGGCTTCTCGCGGGGCTCTTCTGGGCGCTGGTGCCGCTGGATCCTGGGCCCATTGGGCTGGCCAGGAGCCTGTGGAGGCTCCTTTGTGAGACAGGGGTCTCCGGAGCCGAGCGAGCGGCCAGGGGGTGGAGCGCTCTGCTCTCCATGGGGCTCGGGGCAGCGCTCCTGGTGCCGCTCTGTTTGCATTTTCTCACGGCCTATCACAACCACCTGCTCGCCGCGTTGACCTTGACGGTGTGCATCTTCGGCGTGCTGGGCCTGCTCGCCATGATGCACATCACCCTGCGTCACCACCTCGGACGCTGGCTCCCACGAGCCGTGGCCCATGTCCCGGGTCTGGCCTGGCTCCTCGGGCCACAGGCCATCGCCGGGCTCTCTGCGCTGGCCCTGATCGCCGTGGCGGTGTTGGTTCCGAGCCGCTACCAGGAGACCTGGGAGGCCCTGCCCCTGCGCTCCCCCCTTTGGGTCGCGCTGGCCCTCCTGGCCCTGTGGGTTGGCACCGACCTGCTCGTGCGTCTCGGCTGGCGTTCGCTGCTGGCTTTGGGGCTGCCCTCCATGGCCTGCGCCGCCGTGGTCCTCGGCCTCTCCTTCGTGAGCTTTGGCAACGGCGCAGGCGATCGGCGCATTGCGGTTGCCATGGCGAGGCACGCCCCCCTCTCGGGCATGGTGCTGCGGCGGGTGGCTCGGCTCTTTGACCGGGACGGGGACGGCTTCCCTGGCCGCTTCGGCGGCGGCGATTGCGACGATGGGCGGGCGCGGATCAACCCGGGCGCCGTGGAGATCCCGGACAACGGAGTGGACGAGGACTGCTCGGGGGACGACCTCCACCTGGACTCGCGCCTGCTGACCGCGGTCCGCCCCCGACCCGCGCCGACCCCATCGGCGCCCAAGGCGAGGCTGCGGCGCAGATGGAACGTGCTGCTGGTGCTCATTGACGCTCTGCGCGCCGACCGCATGGGCTGGGCCGGAAACCGTCGCGGGCTCACCCCTAACCTGGATCGCCTCGCCCGCCGGTCCGCCGCCTTCCTGCGCGCCTACTCTCCTTCCAACCGCACCGCGGCCGTGGTGCCGGCCCTGCTCACCGGGAGGTACACCTCCGAGCTGGACCGCACCGGGGGGCACTTCATCGCCATCTACAACGCCAACGTCACCCTCGCCGAGCGCCTCGAGGAGGCGGGGTACGCAACCATGGCCAGCACCTCCCACTTCTACATGCGGCCAGGCTACGGGCTGGCGCAGGGCTTCCAGGTGTGGCGGTCCTACTACGAGCGGAGCTCGGCCAAGATGGAGCGGATGCCCACCAGCCCCCATGTCACCAGCTCCGCCATCTCCCTCGTGGACCGCTGGCTTGCCGCCCAGAAGGGGAGGAGCCCGGCGAGGCGCCGCCCCTTCTTTTTGTTTACCTACTACTTCGATCCCCACAAGCACTACCTGGAGCACCCTGGCACCGAGCTGCTGGGCAATAGACCCCAGGACCGCTACGACGGGGAGATTCGCTACACCGACGCGCACGTGGGCCGACTCCTGGCGCACCTGGAGCGCAAGGGGCTCGCCGACGAGACCGTGGTCGTTGTCACCGCCGACCACGGGGAGCTCTTCGGGGAGCACGGCCTGCGCTACCACGGACGGGACCTCTTCGAGGAGGAGATCCATGTGCCCCTCCTCGTACACGTCCCCGGCGTCCATGCCAGGAGAGTCCCGGAGCCGGTGTCGCTGGTGGATCTGCCGCGCACCCTGCTGGACCTCCTGGGGCTGCGTGTCCCTGCCGAGCTGCAGGGGATCTCCCTGGTGAGCCGCCTGGTGTCCGAGGGGCCGCTCCCCGAGAGGGTCATCTACACCGAGATGGTCAAGGGCCCTCACAACCCCAGCCGGAGAGCGATCCTTTACGGGGGCCACAAGCTGATCCACGACCCCATGGGCAACACCTTTCGCCTCTTCGACATTCGGCGCGATCCGCGGGAGACAACCAACCTCTACGCGCCCAACAATGCCCTCTCCCAGAGGCTGCGCAAGCTCTATGCGACCTTCCTGGCCACGCAGCTCCGCCCACGCAGGCCGTCCCGATGACCAGCGCTCGGTCGGCTGCCCACCGGGGGGATCACCCAGGGGGGTCGGGGGGCTCCGTGGACTCCAGCAGCTCCACGTTGTCGCCATCCTGGAGGATGTGATCGTGGGAGACCGGCTGCCTGTTGACCCGGACGGTCGTTGCCTTGCAGAGAGAGCCGGTGCGGTGGAGGTAGTCCCTCACCGTGGAGCCGTCGGGCAGGCGGAGGCGCCTCCCAGCCGCGCCGAAGACCACCATGCGGTCCTCGAACACCTGGCGACGTAGCTTGCGCACGAACTCCGCGTGGGAGGTGGACTCCCGGTGCTGCCCTGGGAGGCTGCGCAGCCACTGGAGCTGCCGCTCGCCCTCAGAGCTGCTCTCCTGCTGGCTCTTGTAGCGCCAGTGGGCGGCCACCCCGAACTCAGCCTCCACGTGCATCTGCTACGTGCGAATCTGGAGCTCCACAGGCTTGTCCGAAAGGTCCCTGAGGGGATAGACGCAGGTGTGCAGAGACTGGTAGCCGTTATCCTTGGGCAGCCCGATATAGTCCTCGAGCTCCCCGGGCACGGGCCGGAAGTGGTTGTGCACGAGCCCGAGGACTGTGTAGCACTCTGGCACTGAGCGGACGATGATCCGGACGCCAAGTTTGTCCATCACCTCTGGCAAGGAGCAGCCAGTGCGGAGCATTTTTCTGTGGAGGCTGTAGAGCCCCTTCACCCGGCACTCCACCCTGGCGTCGATGTGGTGGTGAGCCAGGAGCCTGCCCACGCGCTCTCGCAGGAGCACGAGGGACGCCTCCTCCTGCTCCCAGAGCCCGGCAGCCTCCCGGGCGAGGGCCTCGTAGGAGTCCGGCTCCAGG
>JAJRWW010000036.1 GCA_024276595.1 Myxococcota bacterium | reverse complement strand
GCAGGGCGGCGATGGCCTGGCGGTGCTTGGCCTGTTGGAAAACGGACCAGGCGTACTTGTACTCCGCGTACCCGGCCATGAGTGACTTGGGGAACTTGCGAAACACCATCTGGTAGTTGCCCATGGCGGCGATGAACTTGTTGGCCTCGAACCAGACCTCGCCCATGAGGAGGTACGCCTCTGCCGCGTACTTGGAGCGCGGGTAGCGCTGGACCAGGCCGGAAAGCTCCCTGGCCGCGGCGGCCGAGCGCCCCTCCTGGTTCAGGCAGTAGCCCAGTCGGAAGCTGGCCTCGTCACAGCGCTTGCAGGAGGGGTTCTCCTTCAGAAGCTGCTTGAAGGTCTTGATGGCCGCCTTGTAGCTCGCCTTGGGGGGCCTGGGTTTCTTCTTCGTCTCGCCCCGGCCGAAGGCATCCATGGCCTTCTCGTACCGTGCATAGGCGAGCTGGTTGCGGTACCGCTCCTCCTCGAGCTCCAGGTTTGCCTTGCGCATGAGGTACTGGCTCCTGGCGGCGATCATCCGGCGCAGCCGGTAGGTGCGTGATCGAAGCACCCGGTCGATGAGCTGGATCATCTTGCGACGCCGGAGCGACTGCTGGGCCTCGTTCCTGGCCAGGGCCGCCTCGCGGGTCCTGCGCTGCTGGAAGTCGATGGTGGTGGGCCCGGTCCTCTCCTTGGAGCGACTGGAGCCCGAGGCGACCTTTCTGGCCTTTATTTTGAAAGACCTGGTCTTGCGGGCGCCGATGTTCTGAGCCGAGGCGGAGGGGGACAAGAGGGCCCAGGCAGCCGCAAGGACAACGAGCGACCGTGCTGAGGAAGCTGCGGGGCGAAGTCTACTCACCGGGGGGATCCTTTCCTTGTCTCGCTATTTATTCTTGCGCACCGGGCAGGCCCTGCGGAGCCTGCTGCGGAGCTTGCCTATCTCGTCGATCCAGTACTCCCCCTCGAAGGGCCAGACCTGCTGCCCGGGCCTGGTGCGCAGCCGAACCAGCCGGGAGCCCCTGGCCCGAGACCTCCCCTTGCGCCCGGCGGCGATGCGCCTGCGGGCCACCTTGAGCGCCTCGCTGGCTGCCAGCTCCACCTCCAGGCCGATCTCGTCCGCCTTCACCTTGACCACGTCCTCTTTGACCATCATGTCTCGCAGCAGCCGGCGGATCTCCACCCCGGCCCGCTGAAGGTAGATGCGGTGGCGCTTGCGCAGGTCTGCAAGCACTGCCTTGCGCACCTTGCCCCGGAGCTTGCGGCGGGCCAGCAGCGCCTCGCGCTCCATCTGCCTGGCGGTCTTGAGTGTTCGGAAAAAACCCACGTCGTCGAGCAGGATGTTTAGCACCACCTTGGGCAGCCCCTGCCCCCGCAGCCCGGCTGCCAGCCGTCGCACGTCATTGTACAGGCGCAGGTTCGATGGGCGCGATGCGAGGTAGGCGCGAACCCGAGCTGTCAGCCGCTTGTGCTGCCGTGCGAAGCGCTTGAGGGTACGGCCGGCCTCCTTGTACCGGCACATGTTCAGGTATATGGCCGCCTCCAGCACGCGCAGGTCGGGGAAGTGGTACCGGGAGAAGAACGGAGAGCCCAGCCCGTGGATGGTGCCCAGGGCCAGGCGGTACTTCTCGGACATGACCTGTGTCCAGGCCAGCTCGTACTGCGCCCTCGGAAAGAGCCGCGAGGTGCGGCCGATCTGGCCGTAGAAATGCGCCGCCGCCCTGAAGGAGCCGATCTCAAAGGCGAGCCGAGCCACCGCCTGGCGAGCCAGGTCCATGACTGGCCCGTTCTTGGTCGCCTTGGCCGCCCGGAGGGCCTTTCGAAAAAAGCGGATGCCTGTGCGAGCCTTCTTTCGGCCGGTGTGGATGAGCCCCTGGTGATAGAGGGCCGCCGGGTAGCGTGGGGACCCGGCCGAGACGGCGCCGAAATGGTGCAGGGCCTTGGCGGCGTTGGCGTACCGCTCGTAGAACTCCCCCAGGAAGAAGTGGTACTCGTCCAGCCATGGGCGGGGTCGCCCCTTGAGGTCCGGCTCGAAGGCTGCCAGCAGGGCGATGACCGGGTGCACCAGCTCTATCTTGTCCACGACCTTCTGCAGCAAGGTCACCGCGTCGTCGAAGCGCGGGGTGCCCGGTCCTCTGCGGATGACCTCCACCAGGTAGCCGCTGGCTGCCTGGTACATGCCCACCGCCAGGAGGGACCGTCCCAGCCCGTAGGAGCCCTCCAGGAACGGGTAGGAGTTGGGCTGCACCAGCCCAGAGCCCAAGAACGCGTGGAAGGCCGTGATGGCCCTCCACTCGCGGCCCCGGCGCAGGTCGTCGAAGGCTGCCTGGAGCACCGCCTTTACCCGACCCTCCAGGGCGGTGGCGTGGGTGCGGGCCCTCTTCGCGTCCTGGGCGAGCTTCCTGGCCTCCCGCCGCAGCCTCTCGGCCTCCAGGCGCAGCCTCTCGGCCTCTCGCTTGCGGTCCAGGTCCCTCTGGCGAGCGTCGTCGGCGGAGCGCCTGGCCTCGCCGCCGGTCTTCCCCAGCCGGGAGGCTTTCCCCCCGGTCAAGAAGATGATGACCTTGTCGGGCACCCTGGCTTTGCGCATCCGCTCCACCTCTGCAGGCCCCACCCTGGGCCTGGCTCCCGAGGAGCGGATGTTCTGGATGACGATGTCTGCCGAGACACCGGTCTTGCACAGCAGGATGATCTCCTCCACGGTGATGGCCGCCGCCGACCTGGCAAAGAGCGATCCCATGGCCAGCCCCACGACGAGCGCCAGCGCCACCTTTGATCTTCCTGGGCGCGTCACCTTGGGCTCCCCTTCGGTCGCCTGCTCTTGCCCAGCAGCAATGCGAGCCCCAGGCTTATCTCGGTCGGGAAGGCCAGCCGGATGGCGTCGTCGCCCAGCCCCTCCCGGATGGCCAGCCGCTGTCGCAGCTCCACCCGCAGGGAGACCACCCGGGAGAGAAAGAATCGGAACCCGAGCCCCAGGCCCACCTCTGGCCAGACGCCGCCGTCGAGGCCCAGGGACTCCTCGCCCTTGGCATAGACGCCGCCGGCTTCCAGCAAGAAGTACATGTCGAAGTGGGCGATCTTCTTGTTGACCCAGGCAAACTTGCCGTAGATGGGGGAGACCAGCACCGCCACGCCGAAGCGCGCCATTACCCGATCCCTGAGGCGAGCCTGGATCAGCGCGTCGTCCTGCTCGAGCTGCTTGCGCAGCCCAGTGTCCACGCCCAGGCTGTACGCGCCACCCAGCTCCAACGACCACCGCTCGGAGAGGTGGTAGGCCAACCTCAGCCCGGGGGTGAGGTAGAGCATGAAGGCGTCGTTGGGCAGCACCCCGAAGAACAGGTCCAGCTCCAGCTTGCCGGCCTTCGGGTAGAGGCGGTCCACCACCACCTGGACGGCGCGGGTGCGACCCCAGCGTCTCTCCAGGTCCCGTTCCAGTTGGTCCCCCATCTGCTCGTCCGTGGGGGCCTTGGCCACGGCGGGCGGGACCGCGACGACCAGCAGCAGGGTGGCTGCGAGCATCTGCATGGTGCGCATTGGAATCAGTAGCCTCCGATGGTGACCTGGAACTCGGCCAAGGCGGTGTGCTCGTTGGGCGGAGAGCCCAGCTTGACCCCGAGGGTGCCGCTCAACAGGTGGGTTTGCGTCATGTCCAGGTCTGCGGGAACACCCGAGACCGAGAGGACCACCTCCCAGCGCCCCCTGGCCGCCAGCAGGACCTTCCTCGCGAAGCCGAAGGCGTACTCCGGCAGGTCCGTGGAGGACCTGTTGGTCAAAAGCCGCAGGTCCGACAGACGATCGATGCGCTCGAAGAACCCTCCCGTCTGGCAGGCCAGCCTGCGCAGAGCCGGGCTGTCCGAGAGCCCGGCGATCATGATCCGCGCTGACTCCGGAAAGAGGGAAGGGTCCTGCTCCACCGCAGCGGGCTCGTTCGCCTCCCCGGCGATTAGCACCACCGCGGGCCAGCATGGGGTGGCAGATGAGGCGGAGCACTCGGCCAGCGCTCGCTGCACGCCGCCGCCAGAGCCCAGCACGGGCGCGTCGCCACGCTCCCCCTCGTTGCGCAGAACATCCAGGGCACCATCGAGGGTGTCGAAGTCGCGGCTGGTCTGGACCATGGGCTCCACGGTGCCGTCGTCCATGCGGTAAAGGGAGATGGTGGTGGAGCTGGGCAGGGGGCAGCGGGCGGCCATGGTGTCGTGGCACAGGGCCTCGCCGACCAGCTCGGAGAGGGCGGCCAGGCGCTGGTCCGGGGGATCCTGCTCGGCCGCCGCCATGGAGTGGTCGTGCAGGAGCACCACCCGAGGTGGCAGGGCAGAGGAGGTGGGGATCCAGGTCACCTCCTCCACCACCCCCACCAGGCTCACCGGATCTCCCCCGCTGTCGAGCGAGAGCAGGTCCACGGTCACCGACTGGGAGCTGTCCTGGGGGTCGCTCATGGCTGCCGCGCTGGGGTGCAGGACCAGGCCGCCCACGTCCAGGCGATCCCCCTCCCGCACCGCCTCACCCCGCTCGTTGGAGAGAAAAAAGGAGATGGCCAGCCGGCTGGGGGGCTGGGAGCAGTCGGCGGCCGTGAATGGGCCCTGGGAGCTGGCAGTGGCCGGGCGCGAGTGGACCCCGAGCACACCCACTGCAGAGACGGCCGACTCCCACCGCGGGATGCGCACCACAACGTCGGCGTTGTACTCGCAGCCCACAACCGATAAGATCGGCCCCATGGCCAGCAGCAGCCAGAGCATTGGAGCACGAGCGTCGAGCCCCCCCACGAAGTGGGAGAGCCGCCCGAAGTTAGGTTCAGGAGCAGCGAGCATGGTGCACTCTCGGAGGATACATGGAGCTTCGGTTATCTTAGTAAGATCGCTTCGGATGTGCAACAGGTTGGCGCTTCTAGCGCGGGGCTCCGCACAGGGAGGCCGCCGCCCGCCTGCGCATAGGATCGAGCGGCGATGGGGAGATCTGGCGGCGGCCGTGTCGCTCCTCGTCCCGCTGCTGGCCCTGGTGGCGGCGGGACCTGGCTCTGGCTGCTCGGCGCCCTCCTCCCTGCCCACGGCAGAGCTGTGGGTGGATCCGCCGGCCACGGTCTTCTTTCCCCGGGTGATTGCGGGCACCCAGGACCGGGCGCCGCTGGTGCTCCACAACGTGGGCAGGGCGCCCCTCTCCGTCACCGGGCTGGACTTCGGACGATCCGATGGCCCCTTCACCCTCGAGGATCCCCCGGCGCTGCCGCTGTCCATGGAGCCCGGGGAGAAGGTGGTCCTCACCCTGCTTTACACCCCCACGGTGGGAGCTGGCGGCCAGCCAGACCAGGACGTGCTGACCATCACCAGCGACGACAGCCAGCGGGCCCGCTGGGTCGTCGACGTTCGCTCCTCCAACACGGGCCCCGTGATCTCGATCGTGCCCCCGGAGATAGACTTCTCCCTTGTGGAGGGCCATCGCGGGCCGGTGAAGGCGATGGTGATAAACAGCGGCACTGAGCCCACAACGGTGGAGAGCGTGTCCCTGGAGGGGGGGCCGGAGTTCTCCCTGGAGCTCGACACGTCGATGCTGCCGAGGGACCTGGAGCCCGGGGAGTCCTTTGAGATCACCCTGCGCTGCGACACGGTGGACTCCACGGATCTTGCGGCCACCACGGGCGTCGCCTCGGTGGTGGCCCGGCCAGTGGATCCCGGACACCAGGGAGGGCAGGCCACCCTCTTCGGCCCCCCTGTTGCCGACGCAGGAGAGGCGCTGGAGACCACGCCGCTGCCTCCCGTGCCCACCTGGCTGAACGGGCGCGGCTCTCGCTCGCTGGGCAACGCCATCACCGAGTACAGGTGGACCGTGGTGAGCTGGCCCGAGGGGAGCGAGGACGCCTCCGCCTTCAACGCCGGGGTGGCTCAGGCTCCCGACTACGAGGACGCGCCCTCCTGCCCGCCGGCCCAGAACATCCTGGCGGAGCCCTGCTTCATCCCAGACGTGCCGGGGCTGTATCGGTTCGAGCTGCGGGCCACGGACGTGCGGCCCTACTGTGACCTCATGGATCCTGGTGAGGCGGACTGCTCCTCCGCCGCCGACTGCTGCTCTTTCTCCTGCGGCGCCGGGGCCACCTGCGACGGATCCTCCATCGACGGTGTCTGCCGGGAGGGGGGCGGCTGCTCCATCGACTCGGTGAACGTGTCCACGGTGGAGCTGCGCGCCTATGGCGAGGGCATCATCGTCTACCTGGAGTGGGACGGCATCGGGGACTTCGACCTGCACCTGGTGGACGACTACGGGGGGCGCTGCGGCACGTCGTCTGGCAACGTGGACCAGGCCCAAAGCTGCCGGGACGACCTGGACTGCCAGGGGAGTGACACCTGTCAGACAGACCTGCGACGGCAGTGGAAGGGGAGCGGGGACTGCTACTGGAACACCGCAATGCCCGACTGGGGGGATCCCCGCACGGACAACGGGGTCGCCTGCGACACCAGCTTCGACTGCGAGGATTTCTCCCAGTACCCCGACTGCGTGGGATCGCCCGGAGTCTGCTCGGACACCCTGGACGACCCGCGGCTGCTCAAGGACGAGAGCACTGCCTTCGGACCGGAGATCATCAAGCTCAGAGACCCCATCCACGCTCCAGGACCCCCGAACGTCTACCACATCGGGGTGCACTACTTCCCGCACCCGATCAACTACCAGGGGCGCACGGCCACCGTGTACGTCTACTACGAGGGGATCGAGGTGTTCGGCCTGGGCCAGCCCGGGGTGCGCCTCTCCAGGCAGATGGACAACACCGGCGGGGTCAGCTCTTTTTGGTACGTGGGCTGGCTGGAGGTCACCCCAGGGGGAGTGACCCTGATCCGCTCCACCATGCCCATCTTCGACACCCGCAGCCCGCCCACCGGAGATGGGTGGCCTGCGCTCGTGTCTCCGCCCTGAGCGAGCTCGTGAGCAGCCGCAACCGGCACCGGCCATTCTCGCAGGCGCGAGGCGCCCCTCCCCTGGCCTGGACCGTCCTGTGCGTGGTCTTGTCTGCAGGAGCGGCCCTCGGGGGCTGTGGCAAAGACCGGAGCGGGGGCAAGACGTCCGTCGTCTCCGCTGGCGGGGAGGGCTCTCCCGACGCCGGGACCCTGGGCACCAGCCCGGGCCTGCCTCCGGAGACCTGGCGAGAGCTACCCCCGACCCGGCCCACCCTGAGCGATCTCCCGTCCCCTGTGTCCGCCGTCACAGAGCCTCGCAGCCTCGGGGTGAAGACCCGGCCGCCTCCCCTGCCGCGACCCCCTCCGCGGCGGCTGCGCAGGCGCCTGGCGCTCATGGTGCTCCGCTGGAAGCTGGGAAACAGGAGCGGCGCCAGGAGGCTGGCCGGAGAGATCCTGTCCACCCCGGGCCTGCGGACCAGGGAGATGAGCGCCCTGGCCTCTCTCGCTTGCGTGGGCTGCTCCCTCCTGGCGGTGGAGGCCATGGGGCGCCGGATCTCTGCCCAGGGCTGGAGCTGGGACCAGGCGCGCTGGCTGCTTCCCCTGGCCGCCCATTCCAGCGCGCTGGTGCGGGTGGCGGTGATCAGGTCCTTCACCTGGGCGCGGGTGGATCTCTCTGCGGCGAAGGCCAGGAGGCGGCTGGAGACCTTCCTGTGGGTCTTTCGATACCTGGCGGCGGATCCCAGCCCCCGGGTGCGGGCTGGGGCGGTGGGTCTGCTGGGCCGGCTGAAGGACCGCTCCGCGCACCGGCTGCTGGTGGCCGCATCCAGGGACCCCTTCCCGGCGGTGCGGCTGGCCGCCCTGGGGGCAATGGTCGAGGCCATGGGCCTGGCGCCCTCTGCGTCCAGTACCCGGCGGCTTTGCGAGCTGCTGGAGGATCCCTCTCCAACGGTCAGGTTTGCCGCCCTGGAGGCGCTGCCGCGGCTCAGCGCTCCCTGCGGCCTGGCCCGGATCGTTGGCCTGCTCGGGGACCGCTCCCTGGCAGGTCTCCGCCTGGCCACCGACGGCTCCGGGGCCCAGGGAGCGCGAGGGCAGCGGGGCGAGGTGCGGGAGGCCGCCTACCGGGCCATCCCCCCTGCCTTCAGGGCGACCACGCCCGCTGGCGCCTCCTGGGACGCCAGGGTGGCCGCCGCCGTGAAGGCTGCTGCTCGCCTGCGTCCTGGCCTGCTTCCTCCCGCCCCGTGGAAGCTGCGCCCGCTGAGGCCCCTGCCAGCTCACCTGGGCCCGGTGTCGCCCCACGAGGCGGAGCTCCTTCATCGGCAGATCTCTGGCCTGCTGGCTGCGGGTGACTCCGCCAGCAAGTCCCTGTCGGTGCTGTGGAGAGAGCTGGCCAGCGCGGGTCACCTGGCGCCCTTGCTGGCCGGGCTCCCGGGAAAAAGCCTGGTTGCGCTGCTCGAGGCTCTCGACGCCCCGCTGAGGGGATCGTCGCTGGTGGCGGTGATGGGCTCGCTGGCGCACAACGAGCCCCGGGTGCGGCTGGCAGCGATGGAGCGCCTGGCCATCTCCACGGTGGACGACAGCCGGGCACCGGTGCTCTTCCGGGCCCTGTGGCTGGCCAGGAAGGATCCGCACCCCCTGGTGCGTCGCGCGGCCCTCTCGCTGCTGGTGGGATGGCACAGGGGAGAGG
>JAJRWW010000431.1 GCA_024276595.1 Myxococcota bacterium | reverse complement strand
CTCTTCGGCTCAGCCCTCTCCCCGGGCCAGGCGCTCCGCCAGAGCCTGCGCCACCACGTCTGGCACGAGGCCCGTGATGTCACCATGGAACATGGCCACCTCCTTGACCAGAGAGGAGCTGACGTAGAAGTTCTCCTCCGAGGTCATCATGAAGAGGGTGTCGATGTCCGGGGCCAGGCGCCTGTTCATGTGGGCGAACTGGAACTCGTACTCGAAGTCGGCGAGGGCCCGCATTCCACGCAGCAGGGTGTGAGCGCCCAGCTCATGCACGTGGTCTACCAACAGCCCCTCGAAGGAGGTGATCTTGAGCCTGCCCTCGCGCTCACCGCAGGCCTGGCGGATGAGCGTCACCCGCTCATCGACCGAGAAGAGGCTCTGCTTGCGGGGGTTGACGGCCACCGCCACAACCAGCTCGTCGAAGATCGCCATGGCCCGATCGATGAGGTCCACGTGGCCATTGGTGATGGGGTCAAAGGACCCGGGATAGATCGCGATTCGTTCAGTCATGGCGAAAAAACAGCGCCTCCGTGTCTCCCCAGCGTCGAACCATGGGGGCGGCCATGCCGGCAAGAGAGAGGTCCGCTCCCCCTGCGGAGCGCTCCAGCACCAGGAGCCCTCCGGGGAGCAGCATCTGGGTCTCCTCCAGCCGCGACAGGAGATCCTTGGTGGAGTGGATGTCTGCGTAGGGTGGGTCGGCCAGGACCAGGTCGAACCGTGCCCCTGTCCGGGCGATGCGCTCCAGGGCGCTGCGGGCCCCCATTGGCCACACGGTGCTTTTCTCCCCGAGGCCCAGGTCCGCCAGGTTCTGTCGCAGGGCTCTTATGGCGTTGCGGTCTCGCTCCACGAAATGGGCATGGCTGGCAGACCTGCTCAGGGCCTCGATGCCCAGCCCTCCCGAGCCGGCGAAGAGATCCAGCACATGGGCGCCCAGGAGGTCGCAGGAATGTGTCCGGTGATGGGCGAGCACGCCAAAAATAGCCTCCCGCACCCGAGCCGAGGTGGGGCGTGTACGGCGACCTCTGGGCGTCCGGAGGACGCGGCCGCGAAGGTTGCCGGCGATAACGGTAGGCACGGGCCAAGGTCACCTGGGAGACTCAGATACTCTCCGAGAGAATCTAGCGGTGCCACCGAGGTGTGTCAATGCGCCCTGGGGAGGAAACACGACAGGTCCGGGGGGGCTCCCGGGGTGAGGGGGTTTGGGGGGCGGGCTGTGCGACCCTCTACTGTGTGAAGACCAGCCGGGAGGAGGATGTCTGGGTGACAGCGTCCGCCACGTCCGGCGTGGAGAAGTCGCCGGGGTCGAAGCCGGGCACGATCATCTGTGCCACTGTCATTGTTATCTCCCCCGCCGGGAGGAGGGCTGGGGTGACGCTGGGTGCCGAGAAGGAGGTGCGGCCGTCCAGCAGCAGCACCACCCAGGCGCCGTTGCTCTGGGAGTCGGAGAAGGTCACCGTGTGGACGTTGGCGCCCGCCGCGGGGGTGAAGGAGAACGTGCCGGCGGCGGCGGCTAGCGCGGAGGGGGGAGACAGCCAGGAGGGCAGGGTGATGCCGCCGCCCACGCTCACGTCGCGCAGGATGGACATGGACGTCTCGGTGTCGTCCGGGCCAGGGGTGTTGGCCACACCGAGGAAATCGTAGGTGGCGCCGGCAAAGGGGCCGGTGAGGTTGGGCAGGGGCGCGGAGGGCATGTCCAGTGACAGGAGCACAGCAGGCACCCGGCCCTCGCTGGCGGTCACGATGAAGGGGACGCCAGTGAGGTCACCCAGGCCTGCCGGGGGGGTGCCGAAGCTCACCGTGACGTCGGTGGTGTCGTTCATCTGGGCCAAGGTGAGCCCGGACAGGGAGTCGCCCGCGGCAGGGTTGATGCCAGCGAGCACTGCGTAGCCGATGATGGTGATGTCGTCGTCAGTGAGGTCGTCGAAGGTGCCGTTGGGGTCGCCGGTCAAGATCGTGGCATAGACGATCTGGGGCCCCGTACGAGTGACAAGCGACCAGCTACACGGCCCGGTGATCACCCCCTGGGAGTAGATGCAGAGGTTGAGGGGGCGGTTGTCGCCGTCCACCGGCTGCTCGATGTTGTTGGCCGGGTCCAGCATGTTGTCGGTGTGGGAGTAGTTGATGAAGGCGGCGCGGTACATCATGAAGCCCGGGTCGGGCAGGGAGTCCCAGCCCTCGATTGTGCCCGACAGGGTGGCTGTCTGCACGGGAGGAGCGGGCGAGCGCACCATGGGGATGGTGGCGTTGGCCCCGTTGGCCCCGAACCAGGTCACCGCTGAGTAACCCGAGGCAGTGGCGGTGATGACCTGGGCGCCAGAGACCTCGAAGCTCACCAGGCCGGCCGCGTCGGTGGTGCCGCTCTCCAAGGAGGCGCCCGGCTCCCCGAGGGTCACGGTGGCGCCCGGGATGGGCGCGTCGCTCTCGGCGTCGATCACGTGTACGTGCAGCACTCCGGCGATGGGGCCCGAGGTCAGCCCGCCCCCCGGGATGAGCAGCGGAGCAACGCCGTTGGTGTTGGAGTTGGAGTTGGAGTTCGTGTTCGTGTTGGAGTTCGTGTTCGTGCCGCTGGAGTCGTCGTCGCCGCAGGCGCCCGTGGGCGCTGCCAGAAGAGTTAGGGCCAGCAGCACGGCAAGTCTCGCTCGTATTAAAGACATGAGCTCGCTCCTTTGTGCCCAGGGACAACCCGGACGGATCATTTTGGGGGTGCGCCGCATCATAGCAGAAGAGGGGCGCCCTGGGGGGGGAGGATTAGCCGTGGCGCTCTGAGGCCTCGTCCAGGAGGTCCATGAAGTCGTCGTCGTCCGGAAGCTCCGGAGCGTAGGAGTCGAAGAACTCCAGCTCCAGGTTGGTGAAGCCGATGTCTGGCGTGTCCAGCAGCATCATGGGTCCCCGGTCCAGGTCGCTGATCTCGTGCACCTTCTCCAGACGGCGACGCACCTTCTCTGCCAGCTCCAGGGTCTCGATCAGGTCGCCCGCCGGGAGCTCCGGGGTCCGGATGCAGAGCTGCAGCGCGCCCGAGAGGGGGTGCTCCCTGGCTTCGGGGATCGCATCGAGGTGTGCCGGATTCTTGTCGGAGCTCGGGTGGTCATCTGAGCTGCTGTCAGCGCCGAGGTCTGAGAGGAGGGCGTCCAGCTCCGACTCCAGCTCCGACTCGGCCAGGGGCTCAGGCTGCACCTCCCGAGCCGTGTCGGCCTCCCGTCGCCGCGCTGCGATCCAGGCCCTGGTGGAGTCGCTCAAGGTGAGCCGGGCCGGGCCGGCTGGGCGCCTGTGTTCTGTCTCGTGCACCAGGCCCAGCTCGGTGAGGCGGCGCACCACGTCGAGGGTGATCTCCCGCTCCAGGGGGCTGTCGTCTATCGCCTGTAGGAGGGTGCGATGTCCGTCAAAGAGGCGCAGCACTCGCCACACCTGCAGGGGCAGGCTCTTGACCTGCCGCGCCGCGGCAGCGGCGTCAATCTCGAGTACTATCTGCCCAGAGTACATTCCTCTCTCCTTCCGCTCTCGGCGCCAGCTCGCCCCAGATCCCCGCGGGGGAGCGCTGTGCCGCCCTCTGTTGTGAGTCCGTCGTCCAGGGGGCGGTCCCGTCATTTGGGGCGCCGCCACCTGGAGACCAGTATTTCTGAAGGAGGGTCCATCGGGCAACTTTTTGGCCACAATCGAATGGTCTGGCAGGGCCGGAAGGCCTCTGGAGGAAGGTCAGCGCCCGGGAGAGAGGTCCAGGAGGGTCAGTCAGCGCCTGGGAGAGAGGTCCAGGAGGGTGAGCTGGAAGTCTGACTTGAAGGTGGCGAGCCCCGACCCCCTGCCATGCACTCGGTATCGAACGAGCATTCCAGTGTCTGCGGAGTACCACAGGTGCTGCATGATTGTGGCCGACTGCAGGCTCTTCACCTCCAGGTCCCGGCGCACGTGGTGGACGCGGATCTTCTTGCCGCCGATGGTCATGGACTCGGCCGCGAGGTAGGTGAAGCTGGCCTTGGCGTTGGTCTTGCCGAAGCGCGACTTGCCCTCCAGCCGACGGCATCGCTGAGGTCTCCTGTGCCCTGGCTCATCGCCCGGAAGGTAGATGATGTCCGGCTCGCAGCGCGACTTTGCCAGGTGCTTCAGACCGAAGAACTCGTTTCGGTTCTCGAGCCACATCATTCGTAGCCCGCCGCCTGAGCGGGCACAGTAGCGGATGGTGCGGTGGTGCTGCTTGAAGTAGCGCAGGTTCAGGGTCCAGCATCTCCCCTCTGCCACCAGCACCGCCGGCACCGTCTCGGGGAGGGTGCGCTTGTCCGAGCCGAGGCCCGAGACGCTCACCGTGTAGTGGCCGGAGGCGGCGTATCGGTAGACACCCGGCAGGGGGATCCCCTTGGCCGCCCCCTTGAGGTTGGCCTGGTTGTGTCGAAAGTCGGCGAATGCCTCTCCCTCGGTGGCCTTGGAGACCTTGGTCTTGCTCAGCCTGCTGCGCAGCAGCCCATAGGCGGCGCCTCCCAGCAGCAGGGACGCCGCAAGCCCGGTGCAGGCGACCAGCCAGGCTCGTCTTCGGCGGCCGGCGTGGATGGGGAAGGCGACGCCGAACCCGAGCGCCCACAGGATGTTGACGGCCATGGCCCAGGTGGAGCCCCAAAGGAGCCACCCAGAGGCTATGCACAGCGCACCGAGCATGTGTGCCCCGTAGGCGAGCCACCAGCGTCGACGCCACATTTTCCGGAAGACCACGAGTGGGGGGACTGCGAGCAGGTATCCGAGGATCAGGAGGGTGAGGGCCATCGTTACTCCAGGGGATGATACACGGGAAATATCACGAATGGGCTGGACAAAAAAGGGGTGTCGGGGGACGAAGAGCTGGAGTGGGTCGTGTGCGGGAGGGGCCAGGGGTGACGGCTCAGGTGGTGGCAGAGATTGGAGCACGAGCGGCGAGGGAGCTGGCCACCAGCTTCTCAACCGGGGCGAGGGGAGCCGTGAGTAGGCTCACCGCGTGGGCGGTGTCGGTGCCTGTCCTTTCGCCGTAGAGGGTGATGTCCAGCACCAGGTTGGAGCGGGCCACCTCCACCAGGGGCTCCTCCCGGCTGACCACCACCCGGTTGTCGGCGGTGTCCTCGGCGCCGCCCAGGAGCACCTGCTCTCCATCCACAATGAGGATGATTCGATGGGACCAGTAGCTCTCCAGCTCGGCCTCGGGGATGTTGTACGAGAGCTGGGTGCCCAGGCCCTCCGGGAGAGGGTTGAACGAAAAGAGCACCACCTCGACTCCCCTCTCTGGCGCCGCGACGAGCCAGTCCTTGAGGGCGACAGCCTCGCGCTGCCACAGCGAGGCCATCACCACCCGCCTCGCCCCTCCCACGAGCCGACGACACTCGTCGAGCATCTGCGTGTACCCCTGGACCGTCCAGGTGACCACCTCGTCCTGGGTCCTGGCGAGGGTCTCGATGCGGGCCTTCACCTCTGCCAGGTCCCGTGCGAAGCGGGACTCGAGCAGGTGAAAGAGACGCTCAGGGGGCACCGGGACATACCGCGCGGGCTTCTCCTGTACGACGTTGACCAGGCCCTGGCGCTCCAGGCTGCGCAGTACGTTGTAGATGGCCGACCGGGGCACGCCCGAGGCGGTGGCCATCTCGTAGCCGGTGGCGGGGTGCTTTTGCAGCAGGGCCAGGTAGGCGCGGCTCTCGTTGGCCGTGAAGCCGAGGCGCTTCATGGCCTGGGTCAAGTCCTGTTCCATCGAGCTCTCCTTGCAGGTCGCCGGGCGACAGAGCCGATATGATAACTCAGATCAGAGTCACTAAACAAGCCAGATCTTGGGCGAACCCAGCCACGCGAAGTGAAGCCCTGGGTAACATCGGGCTTGACCTGCCTGGCAGACCGTAGTAATAGTAACTCAAAGAGGAGTTACTAGTTAATGAGGATGCGTGCGATGCTGAGCCGGAATGTCCCCGGAGCCGTGTCGGGGCCTGTGTCGTGGAGTCTACCAGTGGCTGCGCTGAGCTTGCTGGCGGCGCTGGCCGGTCTTGGGGCCGCCTGTGGCCCGCCGGACACGGT
>JAJRWW010000430.1 GCA_024276595.1 Myxococcota bacterium | reverse complement strand
GTTGTTCCCGTCGTCACACTCCTCCACGCCTGCCCAGATGTACCCATCGCCACAGGTGGCCACCGTGCAGCTTGAGATGCAGGAGTCGTTGTCTGAGATGTTTCCGTCATCGCACTCCTCCCCGAGCTCGAGGATCCCGTTACCGCACAGGCCGCTTTCGAGCATGCACTCCGGCGAGCAGCCGTCTCCCGGAAGGTTGTTCCCGTCGTCACACTCCTCCCCAGGGTCCAGCACGCCGTCGCCACAGCTCTCTTGCTCGATCTTGCAGCGCCGGTCGCATCCGTCCCCATCGGAGGTGTTCCCGTCGTCGCACTCCTCCCCTGGCTCCAGCTCCCCGTTGCCGCACCTCACCAAGTCCTGGTTAAAGGAGGTTCGTCCACAACCGCTGCTCCAGCCAAAAAGCACCAGGGCGGCAACAAATGACAGCAATATTGCACAATTATACGATCTCATGACACACCCCTATGACAACCGTGCACTATCTTAGCACGAAGATCCCCTTCTCGCCCGCCCTAACAGCGACATTGCCAGGCAGCTCCAGTGACCCGGGCGATGGCGGCAGCCTTGGGGGTTGCGGTCAGGCGGAGGTTCTGCTTTCCTGTGGCGAGGAGGTCAAGCATGCAGCACCCTCGGTCGGGCCAAGCCACGGGTCGTGCTGTGCAGTGGGGCCCCGTGGTCTTGCTCGCGTCCCTCTTGGTGGCTGGTTGCGGCGACGACGACGATCTGGACCCGCCCGGTCCGGCCTGTGGAAACGGCGTTCTGGAGGCAGGGGAGACCTGCGACGGCTCGGAGCTGGGCGGAGAGGACTGCGTCTCCCTGGGCTGGTTTCTGGGGAGCATCGCCTGCGCTGCGGACTGCACCTACGACGTGTCTGGCTGCGTGGGTGGCGGACCCGAGTGCGGGAACTGGGTCGTGGATTGGGGAGAGCAGTGTGACACGAGCGACCTGGGCGACGCCACCTGTGAGAGCCTGGGCATGACCGCCGGGACCCTCGCCTGCAAGCCCGACTGCACCTTCGACCGCTCCGCCTGCGGCCCTCCAACGTCCTGCGGAGACGGGGTGGCAGACGTGGGGGATGGAGTCGAGGAGTGCGACGGCGCGGACCTGGCCGGGCTCACCTGCCAGGCGCTGGGGCACATGGGGGGGGATCTGCAGTGCGGCCCCGCCTGTCTCCTGGACGAGTCGGGTTGCACCGACCCCGAGTGCGGCAACGGCGTCATCGAGGGGGAAGAGCAGTGCGACGGCCAGGACTTCGGCCCCGAGGACTGCGTCACCTACGGCCACGCTGCCGGCAGCCTCGAGTGCACGTCCCTGTGCCTGGTCGACGACTCCGGCTGCACGGACTGACCCGGCGCTCCGCCATCACTCGCCTCGCAGATCCGCGGGAGAGCCTCGCCGCCGCGCCCCCTACGGGGGATCCTTCTTCAGCCCGAGGTCGTCTGCCGGGCCGCCGAGAGGGGCGTCCTCCGGTGCCCGAGCATCCTCCGATGGAGCCGATCTTCGAGCCGGCGTGCTCGGGCGCTTCTGGGCTCCGAGCCCTGGAGCCGGGTCGGGAGACTTTGCCAGCTCCCCGTGGCTCACCCCGCGCCTCTCCCGAGCCCTGACCAGGCGCTTTCGGGGGGTCTCGGACTCTGGCGAGGGGCCCAGCAGCACCGCGATCCAGCGAGTCCGAGGGTTTGTCTCGAGCCAGATGCGCACCATGACCGTGAGGGGCACCGAGAGCAGCATTCCCACCGGCCCCCAGACGAACCCCCAGACTATGAGCGAGAGGAAGACCACCAGGCTCGAAAGGCCCAGCTTCCGACCCAGGACCATGGGCTCGATGACGTTGCCGAAGACGGTGTTGATGACGAGGTACCCGGCGGCAAGGATGGCCGCCTTGCCGGGTCCGAGCTGCACGAGGGTGAGCAGCACCGGGGGCCCGGCGGCCAGCAGGGATCCGATGTTCGGCACGTAGTTGAGCAGGAAGGCGAGCAGCGCCCAGAGCACCGGAAAATCCACGCCCAGGATCCAGCAAAACAGGCCCACGAAGAGCCCCGTCGCCAGGCTGATGATTGTCTTCCAGGCCAGGTAGCTCTGGACGTTCTGCACCACCTCCTCGAGCTGCCGGAGGCGCTCCTCGGTGGCCTCGTCGCTCGCGTCGTGCCTCAGGGCGAGGGCAGCGATCATCTTCTTCCTGAAGCCCCCCGCCTCCATGAGGATGAAGATCACCACGAAGAGCACCAGCAGCAGGTTCGAGAGGGCGGCCGCCGTGGCAGACAGAGCCGACGATACCAGGCCCATGAGGGTGCTGGGGTTGGCCACGGCGTAGAGGCGGTCGAAGGAGTAGGGCACTCCCTGCTCGGTGAGCCAGGCCTGGGTCGAGGCGTGCAGCACCTTGAACCTCTGCTCGTAAAAGGGCATGCGATCGGCGAAGTCGGTCACCGAGGAGCCGATGACCATGGCAACCCCTGCCAGGGCGCCCACCGCCAGCAAGATCACCAGGACCACGGCCAGCAGAGGGTGGATCCTCCTGCGGGTGAGCCAGAAAAGCAGCGGGATGCAGAGAATGGACACGAAGACCGCCAGCAGTAGCGGCACGATAATGGCCTGGCCGGCGCGCAAGCCGGCCACGATAATGATGAGCGCGGCGGCCGTAACCAGGGGACCCTGCCCACGCGATCTTTTTCTTGCATCCATGGCGGGCAGTATATCCATCCTGGCCTTGGCAGTGGGCAGCAAATGCTCTCGGGTCCTTGGGGCGGCCTCCGGGCGGAGCCCAGGTGAAGCAGCCGGAAGAAAGCTCCGCAGCCTTGCAGCTCGGCCGGGCCACCCTCTGCCCGGAGGAGGGCTCATGCTATAAAGATCCCTCGGCAGCAGGTCTCTTGGAGCGACCTGGGCCTCCCGGCGGCAGGGACACAGGAGCCAGGCAGTGTCAACCATTCCGACGCGACTGCGCGAGCTGCGCCAGCGCTTTCCACCGGGCCGGCTCGCCCTCGCGGCGGCCTGGCTCGTGGCGCCTGCGCTCGTGGTCTGGGCAGAGCTCTTCTACTGCCAGGCGCTCTACCACTGGCTGTATCTCGGGACCGCCTCCTTCGGGTACTGGCTGGCCCTCCTCGCCCTGCCGCCTCTGGTCGGCGAGGTCGCCTTCACACGTGCGTACGAGGTGGGCAGGTACGGCTGGCGCCCCTGGGTGATTGCTGCCCTGGTGTGGCGGCTGCTGTTTGCCCTGCTGGTGTTTTGGCTGCTGGTGTGGATGCCCATGCGCGAGAAGGGCTCGCTGGGCATCGTGCACCCTCAGATCGGCTTCTGGCCCTGGGTGGCTCGCCTGGTGTGGGTGGCCAGCCCCTACCTGGGCGGTCTGCTGGCGGTCGGCCTGGGGGCGCTGTACGCGGTGGGGTGCCGCTTCAGGCTGGGGCGCTGGGTCACCGGCGTCGCCCTCCCCGCGGGGGCCACCTTGCTGCTGTTTAACGTGCTGTACTTCCACCCGACGAGCGCCTGGAGGTTTTCCAACGGCGAGAGGCCAAGCTACGTGGAGAAGATCTACCCCACGGGGCGTCTCAGCGCAGTGCCCCCAGGGATGCCGTATCCTTTCCAGGCCCGGGATATCTACGTGTATCCGGACGACCGATACATGATCCTCCTCTCCGGCGCCACCTTCGGAGACCGGGTGCACTTCCAGCCGAACTTCCTCTGGGTGGACCTGCTGAGCGGAGAGATCATCTACTACATGATGGGTCAGAACCGGCGTTTCTCCGTCGAGTGCCCCCAGCAGGTCTGGTTTGCCCCCTGGAAGACGAACAACCTGTATGTCTTCGAGCTGGCGACCCGTCGCATCCGCGCGGTGGCGTTGCCAAGTCGGGTTGGCGGTTACGGAGTCCGCGAGATAATGCACACCGTGAACGCCTGCAAGCTGGGGAGGGTCTACGTGGCCAACAACAACAACCCGGTCGTCTTTGTGTGGGACACGCGGCTGCACGGGGTGATCAAGATCCTGGAGCTGGCCAAGCTGCCCGGAGGGCGGCTCGGGGACACCATTGTCCAGCTCCTTCGCAACCCCCGGCTAGGGGTGCTCTACGTGGTGATGATCGGGCCGGGCATGAACCTGGTGGAGATCGACGAGCAGACCCTCTCGGTGCGACGGACGGTGAGGCTGCCCTATCACCCCTTCGACGTGGCCCTCTCTCCCGACGGACTGACCCTGTTCAGCCAGGCCATCTTCAGGGGCTACGTGACCCGGATAGACGCGCGCACCATGCGCGTGGAGAGGAGCTTCAATGCGCCGGTGCACGGGCGCAGGGTGCTGGTGAGCCACGACGGCAGGTGGCTGTACCTGGCCTCCTACCTGCACGGGACCCTAGAGGTGCTCGACGCCCGCACGGGGAGGCGGCGGCTGCGAGTGTTTGTCACCCCGAAGATAGAGGGCCTGTTCCTCTCCGAGCGCCACCTGTGGTTCTACGGCGCCGAGGGGGTTTTTCGCATCTCCCTGGCGGAGCTGGCCAGGCGCCTGTGATACTATCTCCGGGCGCTCCGGTGAGGCTCCATGGGGCGCGCGCGTGATGGAGCAAGTGCCGTGAAGGTGGTCTTTTACTGGTTCAACCTCTCCACCGCCCCAGGAATGTCCATGGGGGTCTCCCTGCTTGCGCGCGAGCTGGCGGACGCGGGCCACCGGGTGACCGTGGTGCACCTGAACGAGGAGGTGGGCGATCCCTTCGACCTGGATCTCATCTTTGCCCGCGAAGCCGTGGTCGAGGCCCAGGTGCACGCCCTCTCCTTTGGGAGCAACCACGCGGACCTGGCCCTGGAGCTGGCCGCCGCGCTGGGCCACCGGTTTCCCCATGCCCACACCGTCTGCGGCGGTGTCCACACGACCCTCAACCCCGAACAGGTGCTGGCCTCCGACGGCGTGGACGCCGTCTGCATCGCAGAGGCGGACGGCCTGCTGCTGCAGTACGTGGATGCCCTGTCGCAGGGCCACGAGCAGCCGGCGGTGGAGAGCTTCTGGACCAAGGGACCGGCCGGCATCCAAAGGAACCGGGTAGCCCTCCCTCCCGCGCTGGACAATCACCCGCTGCCCTTCTTCGAGGGGATCGACTTCGGGAGGTTGATCCGCGCAAACCGGGGTCTGGCGAGCGTCCTGGTCAACCGCGGCTGCCCCAAGCGATGCAGCTACTGTCACAACGCCGCGGTCCTGGACAGGATCCGCCGCCACTCGGGCCAGCGGCTGGACATGGCCAGGATCTGCCGCCAGCGGCCGGTGGGCTCGGTGCTGGAGGAGCTGTCGCAGCTTCTGTCTCGTTTCCCGCAGGAGGTGAAGGCCTTCTCCATTGCCGACGACACGCTGGTGCGCGACCTGGGCTGGCTGCGGGAGTTTTCCACCGGCTACGCCCGCCTCATCCGCAAGCCCGTCGTGTGCAACGCCCACCTGTCCGAGATCAGCCCCGAGGCGGCGGACCTGCTCGCTGGAGCCGGGTGTGTGCTGGTGAAGCTGGGGGTCGAGAGCGGCTCCAGCAGGGTGCGTGACCAGGTGCTTCGTCGGCCCATGGACGAGGAGCAGCTCGCGCAGGTGGTGGAGCTGCTCCACGGCCGGGAGATCAGCGTTCGCGCCTACGTTATGCTCGGTCTCCCCACCGAGACCGCCGCGGAGCGGCTGGCCAGCCTCCGGCTCTGCGCCCGCCTCCGCTTCGACGCCGTACGCCCATCCATCTTCCATCCGTACCCGGGCACCCGGATATACCACCAGTGCATGGAGCTGGGGCTCGCAGATCCCCAGATGCGCACGAGGTCCTACAACACCAACGCCGTCCTGAAGCTCCCCCTCGAGCAGCGGGTGGAGATCGAGCGCACCCTGCTCCTCGCCGCCTGGCTCATGAACCTGGAGCTGGGCGGGGAGGCGGCCGAGGCATCACGACCGCTCCTGGACCGCGCCCTTGCCATTGGCTGCGAGGAGTGGACTGTGGCGACGGGGCGGGAGAGGATCGGCGCCTGGGCCGAGCCAGTGCACCAGGAGCTCCAGCGCCAGGGAGTGGAGCATTACTGGGCCCCCTTCGCGGACCGCCCCGACGCGGTTTTTCTGTACCGGCGAAAGGGGCGGCGCCGACCGCTGCCGAACATAGATGACTGCTGAGCTGAGAAAAGACCTCCTCGGTCACTACTCGAACCTCTATCGCTACTTCGTGGCTGGAGACCTGGACCAGACCCTGTCCCTTTCGGAGGTGCGAGGGCTCTGGAGAGAGCTGCTGGCCTCCTCCCCTTTTGGCAAGGAGGTGGGGATCCACGTGCACATCCCTTTCTGCCGTCGCCGCTGCTCCTACTGCGACTGCAGCAGCCAGGTGCTGGGCACCAGGAGGCGGCTGGAGAGACACCTGGACCTGCTCAGCTCGGAGATGGAGTACCTGCGGGACACCTTTCGGGACACCTCCTTCACGCGGCTCTACGTGGGGGGGGGCACACCCAACCTGCTCTTCGCTCCGCAGCTCCGGCGCCTGGCCAGCGAGATACAGCGCTCCTTTCGGCTCAGGCCCGAGGCGGTGCGCTGCATCGAGTTCGCGCCGGGGCTCTCGGACGAGCCCAGGCTGGAGGCCGCGAGAGCGGGGGGATTTGACCGCATCTCCTTCGGAGTCCAGAGCCTTGACCCTCAGGTGCTGGCCGCGGTCAACCGCCCGTCCATGACCCCTCGGCGGGCGCAGAGGGCGGTGGCGCTCGCCCGGGCGGTCGGCTTCGAGGAGACCAACGTGGACCTCATCTTTGGGCTCGCCTCAGAGCCCACCCGCACCTTCCGCCAAAACCTCGGAGAGGTGGCGAGCTGGGAGCCACAGACGATCACGATCCAGCTCCTGGCCAGCTCCGAGGTGGGGCGGGCGTACAGCTCCCGGCGCCAGGAGCTGGCGGTGGCCCGCCGCTTCGTTCGCTTCGCCGACTCCCTCGCCGAGGGCCTCGGGGAGCTCGCCCCGGGCTTCCGTCTGATGGTGCGTCCGCGCACCCTGGTGCTCGTCCACCGCTCCATGGTGCGTCCGGTGGAGTCCTGGCTGGACTTCTACTCGGGCCAGGACCGCCTGGCCGTGTCAACCCTGGGCCTGGGGCGCTTCGCCCAGTCGTGGATGCACACGGCCTGGCATGTGCAGAACATGGCCACGGGGGAGGTCTTCGACCCGGAGGCCCGCCAGCACCCGGCCCGGCGCTACACCCCCGCTCTCCAGGCAGCCCTGGACTGCGCCATGGCGCTCATGAACGAGGGCCGGTGCGACCTGGCGGGCCTCAAGCGCCTGTACGGACCCGCCACCGAGGCCCTGGAGCGGGAGCTGGAGCTGCTCTCGAGCCTCGGCCGCCTGGAGTGGCGGCGCGACCTGGTCCTGGCCAAGGGGGGCCGGAAGAACCCGCTGATTCCGATCATCGAGCGGCTGGGGAGCCGGGCATCCATTGCCAGGGCTGGGCCCGGGGTTGGACGCGATGATGGGCGCAACGAGGGGCCCCGGCCGGCCCCTGTCCCTGCAGAAGACACCCCCGATCGTCCCGGCATCGAGGTTCCCTTCCGGCTAGGCGGGCTCCACTGGTTCCTGCGGGCCGAGCGAGCGTCCATGTCGCGCCGCTACTTCGCGGTGGTACGCGGTGTGGGGATCTACTATGGCGCCAAGGGACACGCATCCGAAGACGCCAGGCGGCCGCTGGCGCAGCTCATGGAGGGGGTGAGGAGGAGGCTGTGGGGCGCCGGCTGCACCCCAGAGACCCTGACCTCTGACGGGAGGGCTGTCGGCTCCCTCCTGCGGGAGGAGATCGCCAGCAAGGGGGGTGAGCTGGAGCCGCCCCCAGAGCGGAGCGGCGATGTCATCTGACTCCAAGCTGAGGGTGCTGCTCTTGGGCAAGCTCCACGAGACCAGCCACGCGTCTCTCCAGCCAGGGGCCCAGGCTGCAAAGGCCCTGGGCGCGCTGTGTCTCAACAGCTACGTGGACGCGCAGGAGGACCTGGCCCATCGCGTGCATGTGCGGATCCGCACGGTGCCGAGGGACACGCCCATGAGCAAGCTCCTGGGCCTGGTGCTGGACCTTCGCCCCGACCTGCTCGGGCTGACCTGCCAGGTGTGGAGCCACCAGGACATGGTGCGCCTCTCGGTGCTCGTGCGCGCCGCCCTTCCGGACACGCTGGTGGTCCATGGGGGCCCCATGGTCACCCACCGGGGCCGCTACCTGCGAGCCCTGGGGCCCGACACCCTCAACGTGGCGGTGCAGGGCTACGGCGAGGTGACCTTCGCCAGGCTGCTCCGCCGGATCCTGGACGGCCCCCCGGGGTTTCAGGCAATCCCCGGTGTGGCGTGGTTCGATGACAGTGGGCGCCCTCGGGTCAACAGGGCTGCAGCCCCCCCGGGGCTGTCGGACATGCCACCGGTCATCACCACCCGGGCCCTGGAGCACATGGGGCCGTACGCCCTTTACGAGACGGCCCGGGGCTGCCCATACGGCTGCAAGTTCTGCAACTGGGGGACCCACCGGATCCAGTACAGGGCCCCGGAGGTGATCGAGCAGGACCTGGCCGCCCTGCTCGCCCACCCTGGGGTGAGGACCATCTGGATAGTGGACTCTGCCATAGACATGCGCCGCTCCCACGCCCGGCTCCTGGCCGAGATCATCCGGCGTCACCGCCAGGACGACACCCGCGTGGTGGGATACCTGTTCCTAAAGGCTCGGGACCTGAGCTTTGTGCGGGATCTCGTTGGAGCCTTCGACACCCTGCAGCTCGGGCTCCAGACGGCGGACGCCAACCTCCTCTCCGAGCTGGGGCGGGGTGGTCTGGCGGTGGAGCGCTTCGACGCCATGTTCGAGGCGGTGCTGCCCCACTTCCCCGGGCTGCGAGTGGATCTCATGTTCGGGCTGCCGGGGATGACCCTCGAGACCCTGCAGGGCTCCCTTCGGGCGCTCCTGGAGCGGGGGATCCGCTTTGTGAACATCTTTCGCCTGGTGGCCATCCCCGGAACCGAGATGGGAGACAACCAGCGGCGCCATGGCATCCTGGCCGAGCGCTGGCCCCCTTACGAGGTGTACGCCGCCTCGGGGGTGGACGTGCACCAGATGCACCAGATGGCCCGCTTCAAGGAGGCCATGGACCTGCTGCGCCCGGTGCTGGCCACGGGCTGCTACCCGTCGGCGAGGGCGGAGGGAGTGGACCTGGTGGACTTCGCAGCCTTCCTCCCGGAGGCAAGCCCCTCGCTGCTGGAGGCCGTCTCCTTCCAGGACGAGCACGACGCGGTCCTGGAGCCGGGCCTGGTGGAGCTGGTGCTCAAGGCGGCCCGGCGATACACCGCCCGCTCCCCGGACCGGCGGGACCTGCTCCTGCGGCTGCTCCGGGAGGGGTACGGCGTTGAGCACGCTTCGCAGCCTGGGTCTGGGACGGCAGCCCCTGGCGCCGCCATGGAGACCCGGGAGGGCGGCTCCCCTCGGAGTGGGGCCGGCCAGGACCCGCCGGGGGCGCTGGTGAGGCTGGAGGAGGGCAGCGCCTGGTGGGTCCGCGTGGAGCGCGCCGACCCGGGCAGGCGCTACTTCGGTGTCGTGGAGGGCCTGGGCATCTACTATGGCTGGGATGGGGAGCGCCGTCCTCCAGGAGAAGAGGCGGTGCAGCGCCGCCTGGCCAAGGTGCTGGATCGGCTGCGCCGGGAGGGGCTCGGCGCCCCTGGCCGGGATCTGGATCTGGATCTGGATC
>JAJRWW010000429.1 GCA_024276595.1 Myxococcota bacterium | reverse complement strand
TGGTGCCGGTTTCTCAACCAAGCACAGGATCTTGGAGTATGCTCGGCTCCATGCGCAGAAGACGCACCGCGCTGCTTGTCGGTGGTGGGGCGCTGCTCACCGCCGGGCTCTGGACCGTGGCTCTGCTCTCACCGCCGGATCGCGTCGGCCAACGGGCCACGGCGCTCGCGGTGGCGGCTCAGCTCGACGCCTTTGTGACGGCGCACAGGGAGCTCATCGAGGAGCTGGCGGAACGTTTCAGCCAGTGGGAGACCATGCCGGCCCCGGCGCTGCTCGACGCCCTGCGGGCGGCGGCCAGCCGGCATCTCGCCCTGCGGCAGATCCTGGTGGCCGATCCCGCCGGGCGCCTCCTGGCCGGGTACGACGCGGATCGACCTCCCGGACGAGAGGCCATGGCGCCTGGCAGCCTGGACCAGGTGCTCGCTCGCCGGCAGGTGCTGCGAGGTGAGGGGTCCTGGGCGACCACCAGGAGTCGGGCTGGTCTGGCCCAGAGGCTGGAGATGGCCGCGCCCATCCGGAGCGCGGACGGCACCCGCTCGGGCTACGTGGGCGCATCGGTCTCCCTGGATGTCATGCGGGACCGTCTGGGCCAGCTCGCTGGTGGCGAGCTCTCCATCTGGGTTTCCAGCGGGCGGGGAGCCCTGATCTTTCCCTGCCACGGAGACGCTCCCACCAGGGGTGTGAAGGTCCGCTCGGGCGACCTGGTGGTGACCGTGGCCAGACGCTCCAAAAAGAACCCCTGGCTGCTGATGCTCGCCTCTGCCTTCACCCTGATGATCTTTGGCCTGTGGTTATCACGATCTCTTGACAGAGCCCCCTGATATGGATTTATTTAGCAGGGTCCAATCTCGTTCAGCAGAGTCGCTGTGAGCCAGAAGAACAAGACGGTCGTCACCGTCATCCACAACCTGACCGCCAAGCCCACCGCCAAGGAGGCCTGCGTTGTGGTGATCTATGGCCAGGACCTCGGCAAGAAGTACAACCTGGAGAACCCCTCGCTCATCATCGGGCGTAGCTCCAAGTGCGACATCCAGATCGACCAGGAGTCGGTCAGCAGGAACCACGCCAAGATCGTCAACTCCGGCAAGCGGGTGCTCATCAGAGACCTGGGGTCCACCAACGGCACCTACGTGAACGATCAGCCCGTGGAGGAGTGGATCCTCCGGGACGGGGACCTGGTGAAGATCGGCCCCACCATCTTCAAGTTCCTCTCCGGCGGGAACATCGAGCACTCCTACCACGAGGAGATCTACCGCCTCACCACGGTCGACGGTCTGACACAGATCTTCAACAAGCGCTACTTCATGGAGACCCTGGAGCGAGAGCTGAGCCGGGCCCTGCGATACCAGCGATCCCTCTCGCTCATCATGTTCGACCTCGACAAGTTCAAGAACATCAACGACACCTACGGCCACCTGGCCGGAGACTACGTTCTCAAGCACCTCGCGTCGGTGCTAAGGAGTCGCATCAGGCGCGAGGACGTCCTGGCTCGATACGGCGGCGAGGAGTTTGCCATCATCCTGCCGGAGATAGACGCCGCCAACGCCCTGGTGTTCGCGGAGAAGATCCGGCGCCTGGTGGAGCGCACCCAGTTCACCTTCGAAAACATCGACATCCCCGTCACCATCTCCATCGGGGTCTCCACCGTGTCCCCACAGGTGGATCGAACCGAGGAGCTCATCCGCGTGGCTGACGAGCGCCTCTACGAGGCCAAGGCATCTGGCAGAAACTGCTGCCGCGGCTGAGCCCCCGGTGTCCTCACCGGTCGGCCCGGCGCCTCAATCGGCGAAGTTGAAGTACACGTCCCCGTTGACCCCGCCGTTGCGGGTGTCGATCCAGACCACATAGGCCACGCCCCCGGTCCCGATGCCCAGGCGCACGGTGAACGAGTCGGCGGCCCCGGCAGCGTCCGTGTCCAGGCGCAGGTCCGCGGGCTGGAAGTGGACGCCGTCGTCCATGGAGAAGTTGGCGAGCACGTCTCGCAGGCCGGTGGTGGGGTCGTCCGCGGCAAAGGCCACGTACACGGTGCCCAGGCCATCTGCCACGAGCTGAGGTTCGGACACAAACGAATCGACGAAGGAGGCAATGACGCTCGTGGCGTAGGTGGCGCCGCTGTCTGCGGAGGTGGCCACCCGAATGCGCGGCAGCCCCTCCCGGAAGTCTCGCCATGCCACGTGCACGAAGCCGGCACGGCCAAGCACCACCCGAGGATCGTACGAGTCGTGCACTGCCCCCTCGTTGTCCAGCCACAGGTCCGCCGGGAGCCAGGTCGCGCCTCCGTCGGTGGAGTAGCTGTAGTAGATGTCCGAGCTCACCAGGCTACGCAGGTCCTGCCAGACAACGAACACCCCTCCCAGCCCATCGGCTGCCAGCCGTGGGAACTTGGAGGCGCCCGCGCCAGCGGTGTCGGTGTCCAGGCGCTCGTCTGTGGCGAGCCAGCTTGCGCCCAGGTCGTCGGACCGGTTGGTGTAGATGTCCCCGCGGCCATCCCTTTTGTCCACCCAGACCACGTGCAGGCGAGAGGACGCGCCGAAGGCCACCCTCGCCACGGTAGCATAGGCGTCGGTGTCGGCTGCCGGGACCTGGTTCACCCGCACGTCGGGGGAGAAGGTGGCCCCGAAGTCAGAGGAGCTGGCCAGGTAGATGTTGCGGTAGGAGTCGGTGGAGCCGGCGCCCTCCACGAAGTCCTCCCAGACCACTGCCAGGTTCCCTCCGCCGTCGGCCGCCAGGTCGATGTTCAGCGAGTCGATGTTGCCCGAGTCCAGCCGCTGGGCGGCGTCAAAGCCTGCGCCACAGCCGGCAGACCGGCGCAGGAAGATGTCCCGGTCGTTGCCGGAGAACTTCTCGTAGGCCACGTAGACCCGCCCGGAGCCGCTCGGGTCGAGGAGCACCCGGGGCTTCACCGCGTCGTTGGCGTCGTCGTCGATCACGGAGTCTCCGCTCCAGGTGGCCCCGCCGTCGCTGGAGCAGTTGTGGTGGATGTCCGCGCTGCCACGGGCGTCCAGCCACACCACGTGGATGCGGTCCCCGTCCGCGGACAGGTCCACCTGAATGGAGTTGTACTGACCCGCGGAGCTGGCCGTGTCCAGCCGCAGGTCTGAGCCGTTGACCGTGAGGCAGCCGGGCACATCCACGGTGCCGTCGCAGTCGTTGTCCACCCCGTCGCACACCTCGTACTCGGGCTCGATGCTCCCCTCGCAGGAGCGGACGCCGGCGTTGCAGACCCACAGCCCATATGCGCAGGGCCCCACGTCGGTGGTGCCACACTGCTGGCCCACGTCGGTGGGGTTGTCGTCGATGGCGCCGTTGCAGTCGTTGTCCACCCCGTCGCAGAGCTCCGCTCCGGTTGCAACGCAGGCGTACTCGCAGCCGTCGCCAGCTTGCCCCAGGGCGAGGTCGCCGTTGATGTCGTAATGGTCCGGCGCGCAGGCCCACTGACAGACCGAGGCGACGCACCCGGCGGCCACGGCATTCACAGGGACATGATCTGCGCAGCGGTAGCCGCAGGAGCCGCAGTTGCTCACGTCCGACGTGAAATCAAAGCCCTCGTCCGTCAGGCCATCGCAGTCGTTGTCCACCGAGTCTCCGCACTGCTCCACACCGCCGTTGGAGGGGACGCAGGCGTACTCGCAGCCGTCTCCCAGGTCCCCCGAAGCGATGTCACCGTTGAGGTCGTAATGTCCAAAGAGGCAGTCGTACTGGCAGAGGCCCCCCACGCACGCCGTGGCGAGGGTGCTGGCGCCTGCGTGGGCCACGCAGGAGAAGCCGCAGCTCCCGCAGTTGGCCAGGTCCGTTGCCACGTCGAAGTCCTCGTCAGCGGAGCCGTCGCAGTCGTTGTCCGCGCCGTCGCAGGCCTCTCCGGTGGGAGTGGTCTCCCCGGCGCATGCCCCCCAGACCCCGGCGGTGCAGCTCTGGGTGCCCCCTGAGCAGAGGCCCACCCCCTCGGTGCCCGCCGGGCCCGTGTAGCAGGCCTGGCTCAGGGGTGCGCCCCCGCTGGCCTCGTCCGCAGAGCCGTCGCAGTCGTTGTCCACCCCGTCGCACACCTCTGCCGAGGGGAGCACCTCGCCGGCGCAGGCGGACCAGGCGCCCCCGGTGCAGCTCTGGGTCCCCCCGTGGCAGGGCCCCACCCCCTCGGTGCCCGCAGCCCCGCTGTAGCAGGCCTGGCTCAGGGGCGCGCCGCCCGCACCCTCGTCCGTCTGCCCGTCGCAGTCGTTGTCTGCGCCGTCGCACACCTCCACCCCGCCGTTGGACACCGTGCACGAGTACTCGCAGCCGTTGCCGGCGTC
>JAJRWW010000428.1 GCA_024276595.1 Myxococcota bacterium | reverse complement strand
GCAGCACCGTTGCGTAGCCGCAAAGAAGCGTGACATCCACCGGGTCTAGCTGCACGCATGCCTCGTACACGGCCAGCGCCTCCGCCACCCTTCCCGCGGCCAGCAGCTCGTCGGCCACGTCAGCGAAGGCATGAATGTCGTCCTCGTCCAGACCAAAGATGGCGCCAAAGGGGATCTCACCGGTCAGAACGCCCTCGGCCACCTGATCCAGCGCCGTGGTGTGCACATCAGCGATGTTGTCTATCATCTTTTTCCTCGAGTCAGGCCATGCGCCTAGAGCATGTTGCGGGTAAACAACGCCATGAGGTCATTCTGCTTCTTCAGCCTCGTGGAGAAGACAGAGAACATGTTGGTGACGTGGCTCTCCAGCTTTTGGATATCGTAAAGGAGCTTCTTCTCGTTGGTCTCGTTGCTGGTGGAGGAGTCGCCCGAGGCCGAGCCTTTGCTGCTGCCTGAGCCGGCTATTGCCCCGGCAGCGGCAGAGCCGAGGCCGGCCACGGCGGCGCCCGCCGCGGGAGTGCCGTAGATGCTGGCCACCACGGCGCCCACCTTGGAAGCGATGTTGACGGCCACGCTCCCCACCTTGCGGGCCATGTCCCTCTGGGATGCACGCCGCCCACCCCTGGCAGAGGAACCACCGCGCCGTCCACGCCGGCGTGACGAGCCGGCGCGCCCATCCTGGCCCGTGTACTTGCGCATGAGGTCCTCGATCTTCTTTTCGTTCTTCCTGATGACCATCATCAGAAAGAGCTCGATCTTGTCGTTGAGCGAGAGCCTGGGGTCGTTCAGAAAGCCCCTCCAGGCGCGGCCAGTGCGGTGGCGCCCGTGCCCCCTGTGCCTGCGGCCAGCGCCGTGACGCCTGTGTCGCCGGCCGTACCTGTGACGCCTGTGCCCCCTGTGGCCATGCCTGGTGCCGTGCACGCCCGGCTCCGGCGCCTCGGCGCCCTGAGCTCCTGCGTAGGGGATGGCGGTCATGCCGTTGTCGCGCAGCCGGTTGGCCAGTGACGGGTAGCGGCTCATGAGCTGCTTGCGCCGAAGCTTGGTGCTCAGGGTGGGCCCGCGCTCCAGACCGAGCTGGGAGTGCAGGAAGCCCTCCTTGAGGCCGGCCAGGTGCATTGCATCCGTGGCCATGCTCCCCTGCTTGGGCAGGGCCGAGCCGACGCCTGCTGCGGCCTTGGCCAGGGTGCCGCTGAGCACGGAGGAGGTGGCGGCCGGGGAGGTGGCGGCCGGGGAGGTGGCCTTGAGCCCCACTCCCCCGAGCAGGCCGGGGGTTACCAGGGCAGAAGACACGATGTTGGGTGACACGGGGTTGATGGACATGACAGCTCCTTTTTCTGTTGTCGGGTTTTCTCTCGGTCACCAGGGGTTATCGGAGGGGGGCGGGAGCGGTTGCCAAAATAATGCGGTAGCCCGAAATCAGGAGCTCGAAGTGGAGGAGAGCCGAGACAAAGAGCCGGGGGTCGGAGAGGGACCGCGCCGCAAAAGAGCTGCGAGGAGGGAGTGAGCAGTGAAGAGCTACCCGGGCTCCTGGCTCGGAAGCAGGATCCTGTCGTCCTCTCCCTCCAGGAGCCGGTCTATCATCGTGGCGGGCGAGTGGAGCACTCCGCCAACCAGCACCAGGTGATCCCGCGGCTCCAGGCCCGCCAACCACACCCCGTCACGGCTCTCCACCAGGATCTGGCCCAGAAGAAGGGAGGCGTCCTCGCGGTCGCTCCTAGATAGCCTGGAGCGCAGCCTCCTTTCCAGAGCAGACACTGTCGCCTCGGGGGACTCCCGGGAGCCCTTGAGGTGCTTTTTTCGGAAGCGCTCTGCTCGCCTGGATATCTCTGCCAACGGCTGTCCCTGGCGGGTCTTTTCTATGACGCTGCGCATGACCCGGGACTGCTCCAGGACTGCCGGATCGTCTGACAGGTCCACGTCATCGAGCATGGCTAGGGCCCTGTCGAGCTGGCAGCGGCGCACCAGCAACACGGCCAGGTTCAGCTTCACCGACGGCCGCTCCAGGCCCAGACCCAGAGCTGTGTGCAGGTGAAGCAGCGCCCCCTCCAGATCTCCCCGCTCCATGAGCAGCTTCCCCCTCACGAAGTGGTAGATGGCGAGGTCCTCCACCCACACGGTGGATCGCGCCGAGTCCAGGAGCTGCTCGGCCTCGTCCATGCGTCCGTCCGCCAGGAGCGCGGCCGCGTGCTGGATGCGCTTCATGCGGCGGACCCGGCCATAAAAGAGGATCCTGCCCAGCCACCTCATGGCTTGTCCTCCCGCGCCCCCTGGAGGTGGGTCAGCCACTCCATCACCGTGGCCACTCCAAAGCCGGTGCCCCCGGCAGGTCGGCCTGGCATGGCCTTCTCCAAGAAGGCGGGGCCGGCCAGGTCCACGTGGACCCAGTCCGTGTCGCCCGCGAACTTGGAGAGCCACAGCGCAGCAGTAATCGCGCCGCCCCAGCGGGAGCCGGTGTTCTTGCAGTCGGCCACCTGGCTGGAGAGGGTCTCGGCCAGGGACTCCAGCAGTGGGAGCTGCCACATGGGCTCTCCAGCGTCCTCGGCGGCGCGCAGCACCTCCTGGCACAGGGAGTCGGGCGACCCCATGACCCCGGCCACATGTGGTCCTAGGGCCACCAGGCAAGCGCCAGTGAGAGTGGCCAGATCCACTATTCGCTCACAGCCCAGGCTGCGGGCGTAGCTGATCCCATCCGCCAGGGCCAGCCGCCCCTCGGCGTCGGTGTTGGTGATCTCCACCGAGGGGCCGCCCATTCCACGGAGGATGTCCCCGAGGCGATAGGCGTGGCCACCGGGCATGTTCTCCGCCGCCATGGCGATGCCGTGCACCTCGGCTCGCACCCCGGCGGCGGCCAGGAGGCTCATGGAGGAGAGCACCACCGCCGCCCCGGCCATGTCCGACTTCATGTCCTTCATGGAGGCGGAGGGCTTGAGCGAAAGCCCCCCCGAGTCGAAGGTGATTCCCTTGCCCACCAGGGCAACCTTGGGTAGCAGCGGATCGGGATCTTCGGGCCGGTAGGTCATGTGGATGAGCCGAGGTGGCTCGGCCGCCCCCCGGGACACTGCCAAGAACAGGCCCATGCCCAGCTTCTGGCAAGCCACCTCGTCGAGCACCTCCACCCTGAGGCGATC
>JAJRWW010000427.1 GCA_024276595.1 Myxococcota bacterium | reverse complement strand
AAGAATATTCCCGCAGGCTGGACGAATCCGGCGTGAATACCATAACTATTCGCTCGGCTCTCACCTGCCAGAGTCGGTACGGGGTGTGCACAAGCTGTTACGGTCGGGATTTGGCCCGCGGCCATCCAGTAAACGTGGGCGAAACCGTGGGCATCATCGCGGCCCAGTCCATCGGCGAACCGGGCACCCAGCTTACCATGCGCACCTTCCACATCGGCGGCACCGCCTCCAGGGAAGTGGAGCGGTCCTCCATCACCGCCCAGCACACCGGCAACATTCTTCTGTCCAGAGTCAAGATGGTGATCAACAGCGAGGGCAGGGCCATGATTATGGGCAAGAGTGGCCAAGTGAGCGTGGTGGACGAGCAGGGACGGGAACGCGAGAAATATGTCCTGCCCACCGGCGCCAAGCTCTTTGTGCAGGCCGACGAGCAGGTGAAGAAGGGGCAACTCCTGGCGGAGTGGGATCCCTTCCACGAACCCTTTGTCACTGACGTGCCCGGCGTGGCCAAGTTCACGGACATCGTGGAGGGCAAGACCTATCAGGAGAAGATGGACGAGGCCACCAAGCGTGCCACCCATGCCATCATCGAATACAGGACTACCAACTACAGGCCCAGCATCTCCATCTGCAATCCGGACGGCACGGTGAAGATGCGTCCGGGTTCCACCGTGCCCGCAACCTTTCAGTTGCCTGTGGGAGCCATTCTCATGGCCAAGGACGGGGAAGAGGTGGGCGCCGGAGATATTATCGCCAGAAAACCCCGGGAAACCTCCAAGACCAAGGACATCGTCGGTGGTTTGCCTCGCGTGGCCGAGTTGTTCGAGGTGCGCAAGCCCAAGGACATGGCTGTGGTCTCGGAGATTGACGGCCTCGCTTCTTTCGGCGCGGAAACCAAGGGTAAACGAAAGATCATCATCACCCCGGAAGTGGGCGACCTCAAGGAATACCTCATCCCCAAGGGCAAACACGTCACCGTGCACGACGGCGATTTCGTGGAGGCTGGGGAAATGCTCACAGAGGGGCACCCCGAACTGCACGACATTCTGAGCATTAAGGGCGAGAAGTTCCTGGCCAACTATCTGGTGGAAGAGGTCCAGGACGTGTACCGCTTCCAGGGTGTTAATATAAATGACAAACATATCGAGATCATCGTACGCCAAATGCTCAAGAAGGTGAGTATCCTGGACGCTGGCGGCACGGGATTCCTGGTGGGCCAACAAGTGGACAAGCATCGTTTCATGGAAGAGAATACGGCTTGTGTGGCCGAAGGGAAGAAGGCCGCCATTGCCGAGCCGTTGGTGCTGGGCATTACCCAGGCCTCTCTGACCACGGACTCTTTCATCTCTGCGGCCTCCTTCCAGGAGACCACCAAGGTGCTTACCGAGGCAGCCCTTAAGGGTAAGGAAGATCCCCTGCGGGGACTCAAGGAAAACGTCATTGTGGGCCGTCTTATTCCTGCCGGAACCGGCTACCGCCAGTATGTGGAGAGCGAGATCGAGGTGCCGGAGCAGCCCGAGCGACCGGACAAGTTCCTGGAGGATCTCGAGGACAACCCGCTGCTCATCGAGCCGCAGCCGCTGTAACATCCCGGACTCAGTCCAACGTATAGATGCAATTGGAAAGCCCCCGCCATCGGCGGGGGCTTTTTTGCGGTGCGCCCGGCAGGGCGCACCCACTTGGAGGTGCAAGTCCTCTACAGGCCCTGCAGGGGGAACTGTTAGCCGGACGGCAAGGGTGTCCATCGCGAGGTGGAATCTGAAGGAAGCCGCAGGCAAAGCGCTGGCCTGACGAACAGAAACCGCATACGAGGCGGTCGCGCCGGATGAGGAGGCCACTATCTCCAAAGTCCGATACCTGCACGGAAGGCGCGGACGTATATGCGGCGGGCATAAGCGTGAAGGTGGGTGCGCATTACCCGGGGAGGTCTGTCCGCCTGCCATGTGCTACCGGCGTCGCGAGGCGTCGGGATGGGCGGGCAGAAGTCAGCAGAGGGCATAGTAGGTCCATCGACCGGACCGAAGGCCCGAACACGTAACACGGGACGGGAGCCCGAATTTCGATGACGAAGGCAGACGCAGAAGGGCGGGGCGAGACACCCGCCGCCGAGCCGGAGGGTAGGGGACGGAATCCCCGAGAGTACGGGAGCGGTGCGTCAAGCGTCACGGCAAGGAAGGAACACTTTCGTCCGGAGCGGCAAAGGCTGATGGAAGCGGTGGTCGAACGCGGAAACATGACAGCGGCCCTGAAGCGTGTGCTGGCGAACAAGGGAGCCGCAGGCGTTGACGGAATGAGCGTGAACGCCCTGTGGTCGCACCTTCGCGAGCACTGGCCGCGCATCAAAGAGGAACTGCTGGAAGGATACTACGCGCCGCAACCGGTGCTGGGGGTGGAAATCCCCAAGCCCGGCAACAAGGGGAAGCGCCTCCTGGGCATCCCCACTGTGGTGGATCGTCTCATTCAGCAGGCGTTGCATCAGGTGTTGAGCCCTATCTTCGATCCCGGCTTCTCCGAGTCCAGCTACGGCTTCCGTCCTGGCCGCAGTGCCCACCAGGCTGTACGCCGGGCGCAATGCCACATGGCCGACGGGCGGCGCTGGGTGGTGGACATGGACCTGGAGAAGTTCTTCGACCGGGTGAACCACGACATTCTCATGTCGCGGGTGGCCCGGAAGGTGGGGGACAAGCGGGTGCTCGGGCTCATCCGCCGCTATCTCCAGGCGGGAATGCTGCAAGGGGGTGTGATCTCCCCCCGCGCGGAAGGTACGCCTCAGGGCGGGCCGCTCTCGCCGTTGTTGTCCAACATCCTGCTGGATGATCTGGACAAGGAGTTGGAGCGACGGGGCCATGCGTTCTGCCGCTACGCTGACGACTGCGACATATACGTGCGGTCGAGGCGGGCGGGGGAACGGGTCATGGTCTCGCTCACCCGGTTTCTGGCAGACCGGTTGAAGTTGAGGGTCAACGAGGAAAAGAGCGCGGTGGACCGCCCCTGGAACCGGAAGTTTCTGGGCTACGGCGTTACGCGGCACAAGAAACCCCGGCTGAAGGTGGCTCCGGAATCGGTCAAGCGACTGAAGGGAATGCTCCGGGAATACTTTCGGCAAGGCCGGGGCCGCTCTCTATCATCCCTCACAGCCACCCTTGCGCCGAAGCTGCGCGGCTGGGTGAACTACTTCAAGCTGGCGGAAGTGAAGGGCGTGTTCGAGGAACTGGACGGATGGCTTCGGCGCAAGCTGCGCTGCATCCTCTGGCGACAATGGAAGCGCTCCTGCACGCGGGCGAAAAAGCTGATGCACAGGGGACTGGTCGAGGAGCGGGCCTGGAGATCAGCCACCAACGGGCGCGGCCCGTGGTGGAACTCCGGCGCGTCCCACATGAACGCGGCCTTCCCCAAACGATTCTTTGATGGCCTTGGACACGTGTCGCTGCTTGACCAACTTCGCAGGCTTCAATGTGTTGCGTGAACCGCCGTGGTACGGAACCGTATGCCCGGTGGTGTGGGAGGACGGGGGTCGTGAGGCCCCCTCCTACCCGATGTGCGCCAGGCATGGTGCGTGGTGCATCAGCACCAATCAATCAGCCGTGGTGGTTGACTGATGACTAGGGGGTGCAAGTCCCCTGTGGACCCTGATGACGGGAACCACTAGCGGAACAGCAACTGCGTT
>JAJRWW010000426.1 GCA_024276595.1 Myxococcota bacterium | reverse complement strand
GGCGCCTTCCTCTGGATAGCAGCCAATGCCGTTGGAGTTCCCCTCCAGTCCGAAGCAGACGTTGTCTCCGCATTCGCCGCTGCCGCACACCCCCACGCAGTCACCCGAGAAGCAGATGTCGCTGCAGCCGCGGCTCGCCAGTAGCACTAAAAGGCTCGGAATCAGCATACGTTTCATGATATTCCTCTTTCTGTGGGCAGATGTTGCGTCTTCACTCACCTTGGCTCGACCCCTTGCCGCCCCGGGGCCCTCGGGTCTGCAACGGTCGCGCTCGCCGTGTGTCTTCTGTGCATGGGACCGGCGGGGCGCCCGATCGTGGACAGCCAGCGCGAGCTTTTTGGTGCCGGTGGTTTTTTTCGAAGGAGTGTCCACGTGGGCACCGGGTGCGAGTCAACTCAATGCGAGCAGGAGACGGAGATGCGCCCCACGCTGCGGCTGCCTCTCCACGCCAGAGGCCTTGACCAATGAGCGACCAGAAGATCCACATGCTCCCTTTGGGACGAAAAGACGAGGCGCTCCTGCTCGCCGATCTGAAGCAGGGTGTGCCCGAGGCGTTCGAGATGCTCTACCACCACTACGTCGGGAGAGTCCTGGGGCTTGCGCGCCAGATGCTGCGGGATCGGGCTGCGGCCGAGGACGCCGCCCAGGAGACCTTCATCCGGGTGTATCGCTCTGTGCACCGGTTTCGTGGGGATGCGCGGCTTTCCACGTGGATCCACCGCATCGCCACCAACGTGTGCCTCACGGAGCTGGAGCGCCGGGCCAGGCGTGGCGTGGACATGGAGCTGTCCCAGATCCCCGACCGAGGTGGGCCAACCCCGTCGGCGACCGACTTGCGGTTGAGCCTCGATGCGCTCCTGGAGCGAATCGAGCCGCGCAAGCGTGCAGCCTTCTACCTGTGTCATGTGGAGGGGCTCTCGGCGGCAGAGGTGGCGGCTGGTCTGGATGAGAGCCGGGACGCGGTGCTCAAGAGGTTGCAGCGGACCCGCAGGGAGCTTCTTCGCCTGTGGCAGCAGGTGTCGGCTGAGTCGGGTCAGCGTGGGCAGAGCGCCAGGGGAAGATCATGAGACCTGAAGAAAGCACCAACAGGCACCTGGACGTGGATGTGCTCTTTGCCCTGGCCGTCGGGGAGCTGAGCGAGCGCGAGGCGTACCTGGCCAACGCTCACCTGGCCCAGTGCCGCGGATGCAGGCGTCTTTACTCGGGCGCCAGGCAGCTCCAGGCAGACGCCCTGCACATGGGGGATGCGGCGGCCGCGAGCGTGGACGACATGACGCGCCAGCGCATTTGGCGCGAGGTCGCCAGGGATGCGGTGGCAGCCGCCGAGCGCGTGCAGCGGCGCCAGGCGTGGAGGCTCGTGGCGCGAAGCCCGGTGGCGCGTGTGGCCGCGGTGCTGCTGGTGCTGGTCGCCAGCGGCGGGGCCCACTGGGCCTTCAGGGCAGGGGACGAGGGCGATCGCGAGGGGGTTGCCGAGGGGAGCCTGACTGCCAGCGCTCGGGCGGCAGGAGAGAGCGGTACGGGAGCCGCCGGCCCTGGCAGCAGCTCCAGGCTCGCCAGGAGCCTCAGGGGGTCTCGAGGAGGTCAAGGGGCCAGCGGATCGAGCCCTGCCAGGAGGGCACGGATCCAGCGCTCCCGGTCGAGATCCATGGCATCCATGGACCTCGACCTGACCGGGCCCCTGCCTGGGCCGGGGCCCGGTGGCGCGACTGCCGCGCCCGGGGAGCAGGTGCTCCGCTGTGGGGGGGTGCTCCGCCTGGGGGGGGCGGTGGCACAGGTGGTCATGGACAAGCGGCGCTCGGCGCTCATCCGGCTGAAATCCGGCAGGGTTTCCCTTAGCGTGCCCAGGCTGCCACCGGGAGGGCGCTTGCTGGTGGTGACCAGCGACGCCCGCGTGCGGGTTGTGGGGACCCGCTTTTCGGTGCGGACCGGCGGCCCCGCCAGTGCTAGCAAGGCAGCCGGCACCACCGTGACCGTCAAGGAGGGGGTGGTCTGGGTCACCCCAACCGGGAGGAATCGCAAGACGCTGGTGCTCAGGGCTGGAGATTCACAGACCGTGCTGGGAGAGCTTGCCTACCTGAAGGGTTTGCTCCGGCAGCTCAAGAGGGCCATCGGGCGCGGCCGCCTCGAGGAGGCCGCCAGCCACGGCAGACGGTACCTGGAGGTGGTCACCGACCCCAGGAGGTCCACGGGCATGAGGTTGCGATTGGCAGGGATCCTCGCCCGCCTTGGGCGCTCTGACGAGGCGGCCAGGCTGTACATGCGGGTGGTGAGCGGTGGCAGCCACGCCGTGGCGCGGCAGAACGCCCTGGCCTTCCTGGCGCGGCTCTACGAGCGAATGGGGCAGGGCAAGAGAGCCATGGCGGCCTGGACACGCCTGCTCAAAGGGTACCCCAGGGGGCTCTTTGCCGTGGACGCGCTCATGGCGCTCGTTCGGGCTGGCTGCAAGGAGCCCGGAAGGAGCCAGGAGCGCCACCGCAGGCAGCTCGCGACACGGGCCGGAAGCAGCAGGGTCGCCAGGGCGCTGCTGCTACGCTGCAAGCCATCGGGAGGGCACAGGTGACGGCTACCAGGAGGGCTCGCCCAGGCGGTGCGTCGACATTGCTGCTCATCAGCTCGTCGCTCCTGTTGTGGGCCTTCTTCCCTCCGGGGATCGCCGCCGCCGCCCCCAGAGGGCACAGGCCGGTGTACTTCCCGCCCATCAGCCACCTGGACTCCCAGCGCCCGGACGAGCTGCTGACAAGGGCGTTCCGAGAGGCGGTGGCCTTGCGGGTGCCATCAGGGGCTGACTGGCGCCTGGGCCAGCCGGACCCAGCGGTGTGCAGGGGAGGTTGCCTGGTTGTGAGCATCTCAGGGCGCAGGAGCCCGTCTCCCCGGTACGAGCTGCAGCTCCGCTCCTTCCCCAAGGGAGCCCAGGTGGCGTCCGCACACATCAGCAGCCCCCCGAACACGGCCCTGACCTTGCTGGCCGACGCCCTGCTGCTCAAGGCATCCTTCCTCCTGAGGGTGGACGTAACGCGGAGGGGCGGCTCCCCGAGCCCCGCATTGGTGGCTCACAGAAGCACGACGGCCCCATCCCCACCTCCCCCGAACAAGGCAGACGGCCGGATGCGTCGGCTGGAGCTCAGCCTCTCCGGGATCGCCCTGGTGGGGATGACCGATCCCATGCTCTGTGGAGGGGTGGGGCTGAGCGCTGTGCTCCGGCTCTGGGGCAGGCTCGGGTTGAAGGCGGGGATCGCCTACCTCGGGGCGGGGAAGGGGGAGGACAGCCTCTCCACGTTCAACCTGGTCACCGCCAGTTTCCAGGCTGGCTTCACATGGACCTGGCGCTGGTTTCAGCTCGGCCTGTACGCGGGTGGCACCTTGCTGGTGTTCTGGGTAGAGCTCGATGACACCCGGCTGGAGATCCCCCCCTCCACGGGCTTTACCGGCATGAGCGGGGGGCCTTCCATGGAGCTGCGAATGGCGCTCAGAGTGCACAGGAGGGTGTCGCTGGGGATCACCACGCGAGCGATCTACTCTCCGGTGGACCTCGGCACTGCTGTCTCCGACTCCCGACAGACCGCCAGGTTCCGCGTCCCCCGCGTGAGCATGCAGTCCTCCATGGATGTCACCTTCCGCTTTTGAGAATCAGCAGCCGATGTGACGAGAGATGACGATCCGCTGCACCTCGGACGTGCCCTCGCCTATCTCCAGCAGGCGCTGATCTCGGTAGAAGCGCTCCACGTCGTACTCCTTCATGAGGCCGTAGCCGCCGTGGATCTGGACCGCCGAGTGGACCGCGCGTCGGGCCACCTCCGAGCAGTAGAGCTTGGACATTGCCGCGAGCTTTTCGTAGGGTCGGTGCTGCTCCTTGAGCCAGCAGGCCTTGTAGAGCATGTTGCGCGCCGCCTCTATCTCCATCGCCATGTCCGCCAGCTTGAAGGCCACAGCCTGGTTCTTCCCTATGGGCTTGCCGAACTGGACCCGCTCGCCGGAGTAGCGCAGGGCGGCCTCGAAGGCTCCCTGGGCACAGCCCAGACCCATGGCGGCGATGGAGAGGCGGCCGCCGTCCAGCGTCTGGAGCATCTGGTGGAAGCCCGATCCGCGCTCCCCCAGGAGGTTCTCCTGGGGGACCTTGCAGTCGTCGAAGAAGAGCTCCCCGGTGTCCGAGGCCCGCCACATGAGCTTGTTGTGCATGGTGGTCGGACGGAAGCCTTCAGTGCCTGCCGGCACCAAGATGCAGGAGTACTCCTTCCTGCCGTCCTCCCGCCTGCCGGTGACCGCCTGGACAATCGTTACGCCAGCGAGGGGGTTGCTGGAGTTGGTGATGAATATCTTTGAGCCGTTGATGACCCACTGACTGTCCACCAGCTTCGCTGTGGTCTTGGAGCCGCCCGCGTCCGAGCCGGCGTTGGGCTCCGTGAGGCCGAAGGCTGCCAGGCAAAAGCCCTCTGTCTCAGTGGCGCACAGCCTGGGAAGCCAGTGGCGCTTCTGCTCATCAGAACCGAAGTAGAAGATCGGGCCGATGCCCAGGGAGTTCCCGGCCGCCACCGTGGCGGCCTGGGAGCCGTCGACCCTGGCCAGCTCCTCCACTGCGATGATGTAGGCAACGTAGCCCATGTCCGTGCCGCCGAGATCCTCCGACACGAACATTCCGAACAGCCCCAGCTCGGCCATCTGGGTGGTGATCTCCACAGAGAAGGTCTCCTGCTCGTCCAGCTCCCTGGCCTTGGGGGCGATGACCTGCTCCGCGAAGTCACGGACGTTCTTCCTGAGAATCTCCTGCTCGTCGGTGAGATCATAGCTGAGCACTTGGGCCTCCTGCGCAATGGATTTGTCATCGTAGTACCAAAGTCGCACCCAGGAATCCACTGCGAAAATGGGGGCGGGTTGATGCTACAGTGCGGCCATGGGTGCCAGGCCATATTGGAGTCGAGATCTCAGGCTCCACACGCAGATGGCCTTCGATCTGCGCAGCGTTGCGCTCTCTCACGGGTGGCACCAGATCCCGCCATTTTCCTGGGACGAGGAGCTGGGGGTGCTGGCGGTGGCCGTGGCGGGGCCGAGGCGCTCGGTGCGCCGGCTGGAGATGTGGCAGCCTCGCCGCCGTGCCGCCAGGAGCTGTCGGCTGCGCTGGATGGGGGCTGGCCGTCGGGCGCACGAGCAGGAGCTGGCCGGAGCGAGGCGGCTCGCGAGGAGGGTGCTGAACCTGGACGTGGACATCTCCTCCTTTTACGAGCTGTGCGTACGGCGCCCGGAGCTTCGCTGGGTGGTGGAGGCTGGTGCCGGCAGGGTGATGCGTGGACCCAGCGTCTTTTCGGATGTTGTGTCGGCCATCTGTGGCACCAACACCACCTGGAGGATGGCCGTGCGCTCCGTGCACAGGATCTCCGAGCTGGCCCCCACAGACCCCACCGGCTCCCTGCGTCGCTTCCCCACGCCAAAGGAGATCCTGGATGCTGGCGCCTCATGGCTGAGGGAGCGCGGCCGAGTGGGCTACCGGGCCGACTACATTGTGGCTCTTGCAAAGGGGGTCAGCCAGGGGGAGCTGGATCTCCACAGGGCAATGGATCCGCGAATGTCGGGTAGGGAGCTGAGGGCCCTCTTTCGGAGCCTGCCCGGGATAGGGCCGGTCACAGCCAGGTACCTGGCTGTGCTCTACGGGCGCTACGACAGCCTCGCCGTGGACTCGCTGGTGCTGAGCTACGTGGGTGACAAGCATTTTGGGGGGCGAAGGGTAACGGAGCGGGAGGTGCAGTCGGTCTACGCACCCTACGGCGATCTGCGCGGCCTGGCCTACTGGTTCGAGTTTTTGGGGGACGTGGATCCTGTCACCTGGAGAGGCTGGAAGAGGCCAGGCAAAGGCCAGTAATTACAGCGTGACGATGGTATTTGGAGGGATGGGATGGACGATGTCGGATATTTCCATTGAGCACCCTTGGGGGCTGTGATTATATGAACACCCACTGAAACGTCACGTCTAAGAACCCGTGGTCGCCCATCAGGACGTAACTGCGCGCCGCTCGTGGCGCCCCAATCTGCAGATGTCCGGGGAGAGGGCCCGGGGATCAGGAGGCTTATCAGGCATGCGAGGATCAACGCGAATCATTTTCGGCATGGTGATGCTGCTGGCAGCCTTTGCGCTGTCTTCCTGTGTGGTGGAGCACGGCGACACCAAGACCCCGGCGGCCACGTGCCCTGGGGGGCAAGTGCTGGCGGCCAATGGGCAGTGCGCCTGTCCCATCAACACCCGCTGGGACGTTGGCCAGCAGCGTTGCCTCGCGGCGGTGGTGAGCACGCAGCCCGCGTGCCCTGCGGGCACAGTCCGGCAGGGCAGTCGGTGCGTCTGCCCCGCGGGCAGCAGGTGGAGCTCGCAGTCGCAGCGCTGCGAGCAGATCGTCAGCGTACAGCCCGAGACCCCGACGCTCACCTGTACCGGGGGCTCCTATCCCATGGGCGGCCGCTGCGTGTGCCCTTCCGGGACGGTCTGGCAGAACAACAGATGTGAGGCGCCGGTGAGCTGCACTGGGGGTATGATCTACATCAATGGTGCCTGTCGGTGCGCGTCCGGCTCCTTCTGGGACCCGCGGACGAGCTCCTGCCAGGTGCGCTTGACCTGCATCGGAGGCTCCTACCAGAGCGGCGGGCGCTGTGTCTGCCCGAGCGGAGAGGTGTGGAACTCCTACCTTCGCCAGTGCGAGCAGAAGATAGTCTGCACGGGTGGCTCCTTCTTGCTGCGCGGTCGCTGTGTCTGCGGCTCCGGGAAGCAGTGGAACTTCTACACCCAGCAATGCGAGCAGAAGATAGTCTGCACGGGTGGCTCTTTCCTTAGCGCAGGCCGCTGTGTGTGCCCCGCGGGGCAACACTGGAACTACTACTTCCGCCAGTGTCAGCGGAGGATAGTCTGCACGGGTGGCTCTTACCTGAACGGCGGACGCTGCGTCTGTCCGAGGGGGTTCCGCTGGAACTACGCCTATCGGCGCTGCCAGCGCAAGATTCTCTGCTCTGGCGGCTCCTTCTTGCGCCATGGGCGCTGTGTCTGTCCCCGGGGGCAGCGCTGGAACTACTTCTCGCGCAAGTGTCAGAGCAGCCTCACCTGCCTGGGAGGAGCGGTGCTGCGCGGCGGCCGCTGCCAGTGCCGCCGTGGCTACAAGTGGAACTACTTGATGCGCCGCTGCCAGCGCCGCATCGTCTGCCGGGGAGGGGCGGTGCTCCGGGGCGGCACCTGCGTGTGCCTGGCGGGCTATCGCTGGAGCTATGCCCGGAGCCGATGCGTCTTTGCGAAGCGCTGCACCGGTGGAGCGGTGCTGCGCGGCAACCGCTGCGTCTGCAGGCGCGGCCAGCGCTGGAACCTCTACCTGCGTCGCTGCGAGAACGTGGTGCGCTGCAGGGGCGGCCAGGTGCTGCGCGGAAACCGCTGTGTCTGTCCCTTCGGCAGGTACTGGGACTGGCGAGCTCGGCGGTGCAAGCGACAGGTCATCTGTACCGCTGGTCGGATCAAGCGCGGGAACCGCTGTGTCTGTCCACCGCGCTCTCGCTGGAACGGACGCCGGTGCGTCTATCGCCTGCGCTGCCGTGGGGGCAGCGTGAACATCGCTGGCCGCTGCACCTGCCCCGCCGGGACGGTCTGGCGGGGACGTCGCTGTGTGCGGCAGCTCCGCTGCTTCGGTGGGCGGGTGCCCCGCGGTGGTCGGTGTGTCTGTCCCCGAAACACCTTCTTTGACGGGCGTGTGTGTCAGCGTCGCCTGCGATGCACCGGGGGCCGGATCCAGGTGGGCAACCGATGCCTCTGTCGTCCGGGCCTGCGTTGGATGAGAGGTCGCTGCGTGCGTCCGCTTCGGTGCACCGGTGGCGCCGTTGCCCGCGGCGGCCGGTGCGTGTGCCTCGGGGGCAAGCGCTGGGACGGTCGCCGGTGTGTGCGCCAGCTTCGGTGCACCGGTGGCGCCGTTGCCCGCGGTGGCCGGTGCGTGTGCCTCGGGGGCAAGCGCTGGGACGGTCGCCGGTGCGTGCGCCAGCTTCGGTGCACCGGTGGCGCCGTTGCCCGCGGCGGCCGGTGCGTGTGCCTCGGGGGGACG
>JAJRWW010000425.1 GCA_024276595.1 Myxococcota bacterium | reverse complement strand
CGAGGCCTGCGGCAACGGCGTCCTGGACCCGGGGGAAGCCTGCGACGACGGAAACAACTCAGACGGCGACGGATGCTCCGGGAGCTGCTGGTCGGACGAGACCTGCGGCAACTGGATCCTGGACCCGGGGGAGGTCTGCGACGACGGAAACAACTCAGACGGCGACGGATGCTCTGCAGACTGCCTCTCGGACGAGGCCTGCGGCAACGGCGTCCTGGACCCGGGGGAGGTCTGCGACGACGGAAACCTGGTGGGCGGTGACGGATGCGCTCCCGACTGCTCGTCCTTGGAGAGCTGCGGGGACGGCGCGGTGCAGGCCGGGGAGGAGTGCGACGATGGAAACGACCTCGACAGTGACGGATGCCTCTCCGACTGCAGGCAGGCCACCTGCGGAGACGGCTTCGTCTGGCTCGGGGCCGAGGAGTGCGACGACGGAAACAACTCAGGCGGTGACGGATGCTCTGCCAACTGCGTGGTGGAAAACCCTGTCTGCGGCAACGGCATCCTGGACCCGGGGGAGGTATGCGACGACGGAAACGTGGCCAGCCACGACGGCTGCTCCAGCGGGTGCACTCTGGAGGACCAGCAGTGGACCGAGAGCGTCATGGCCGCTCTGCCGCCGGCCAGGGGGCTGCACGGGGCCACCTTCGACACCGAGCGGGGACGGCTCGTGATCTTCGGAGGAGTGGGCTTCGACACGGACTTCTCCCTGCGCCAGGACACCTGGGCGCTCATGGGCGACCAGTGGACCCACCTGCCCACCGCCTCTGCTCCATCTGCCAGATCGGAGCTGGCCATGGCCTACGACCCGATCCGCGACCGCATCGTCCTTTTTGGAGGGAGCCCCGACCTGGGCGGCAGCGCCCTGGCCGACACCTGGGAGCTCGACGGCACCTCCTGGTCTCAGGTCCCCACCCCCATCTCACCCCCGGCGCGCCGATCCCACGCCATGGTGTACGACGAGAGCCGACAGACAGTGCTGCTTTTTGGGGGCCACTCCAGCTCGCCTGGCAGCTACCTGGCCGACACCTGGGAGTTCGACGGCGTCTCCTGGGCTCAGGTCCCCACCCCTGTCTCGCCCCCGGCCCGCTACGCCCACGCCATGGCCTACGACTCGACCTCCCACCGGGTCATCCTCTTTGGGGGCCTCTCGGAGGGGTACCCCACCGATGACATGTGGGCGCTGGAGGCAGGCACCTGGACACAGCTCAGCCCTCCGCAGCGCCCGTCTGCGCGCTACTACCACGCCATGAGCTATGACCTCCACCGCCAGAAGCTGGTGCTCTTTGGAGGTCACAGCTCCCTGCTGGGCTACCTGGCAGATAGCTGGGAGTACGACGGTCAAGGCTGGGTCGAGACCACACCCGCGGTGGTGCCCACCACCTGGATCTACCACTCTCTCACCTACGACCCGCTGTATCGGCGATCCCTGATCTTCGGCGGGTACAGCTACGGCACCTACCTGAACGCCACCTGGCAGTACATGGCCCAGTCCCTCTGGCCCGACGAGCAGTGCGAAAACTCCCAGGACGATGACAACGATCAGCTCGCCGATTGCATGGACCCCGACTGCGAGGGCAAGCCGTGCCAGTCGGGGATCTGCTCCGGTGGTGCCTGCGTGCCCATCATCCCTTGAGAAGAAGCGGCAAAGGCCAGGGCAAAGGCGTGCGCGCCCTGGCGGTGAGTCGATGGATCGCACTTGCCATCGCAGCCCCTTGCCAGGTGGGAGCAACTGGTCGATTATGGCCGGACCGCTGGCCCCCGGGGCAGCGATGGAGGAGCCGAGCATGGCCACAGTGGTGGGTCTTCACGCCTTCGGGCACGAGGCAGGGGCATGTGTCATCACCCCGCAGGGCCTCTGGGCCCTGAGCGAGGAGCGCCTCAGCCGCAAGAAGTACGACGGCGGCTTCCCGAGCCTGAGCCTGAGCTGGGCCCTGGGCGCGGCGGGCCTTGGGAGCCTCTCCGAGGCGGACCTGGTGGTGTTCGACCTCATCGAGGGCGGCGCTCCCAGGGTGCTCGCCTCCCTGGCCCGCCTCGGCTATCGGGGGTCCATCGTCGCGTGCCCCACCACGACGCCCACGCGGCCTCGGCCTTCTTCGCCAGCCCCTTCGAGGACGCGGCGGTGCTCACCGTGGACGCTGGGGGAACCAGGGAGCAGGAGACCGGGCCCGGCCTGGTTCCCTCGGCCACGGCCAGCTCTCACAAGGACTTTCGGGAGGTGCAGGCGCGCTACAGGGGTCACGGTCGGCGGCTGCACCTGCTGCGTCGGACAGTGGTGGGCCCGCCCTACAGCGTTAGCCCGGGGGTGCTCTACGGCCTGACCGCCGCCTACCTGGGCTGCGGCGCCCTGGGCGCGGGCAAGGTCATGGGCCTCGCCGCCTTCGGGAGACCTGACCGCCGCTTCCGGACGCCACTGCTGGAGCGCCTGGAGGGGGACCACCTGGCGACCTGCGACCTGGACGACCCTCTGCATGCCCGGGCCTTGACGACCCTCATGCCGACCCTCTTCGACGGCATCCAGCCGGTGACCTCCACCGACCAGCTCACCGACCGCCACAGGGACGTTGCGGCCCACGTCCAACGCCAGACCAGCGACGCGGTGCTGCACCTGGTCATGCACCTCGTCGCGGTGACGCGGACCCCCAGGCTCTGCGTGGCGGGGGGGTATGGCCTGAACGTGCTCACCAACAGCCGCATCCTCGCCGAGAGCCCCGTGCGAGAGCTGTACGTGCAGCCCGCCGCCACCGACTGCGGGATCCCCCTTGGGTGCGCCCTGTGGGGTCTGCACCAGGTGCTGGGCCAACCCAGGCGCCCCCCCATGGAGTCCGTGGCCCTGGGAGGCTCCTACGGCACCGCCGAGATCTAGAGGGCCCTTGGCCAGACATCGGGCCTGGCGGTGAGCCGGCGTGAGGACATCGCCGAGACCGCCGCCAGGGCCATCGCCAGGGGGCGCGTGGTGGGCTGGTTCCAGGGACGCAGCGAGCTGGGCCCCCGGGCCCTGGGGCACAGATCCCTGCTGGCGGATCCGCGCGAGGAGACGACCCGAGCCCGCCTCAACGCCGAGATCAAGCACCGCGAGCCCTTCCGCCCGTACGCCCCCGTGACCCTCCTGGAGGGCGCAGACCGATACTTCGACCTGCCCGCCGCGAGCCCTTTCATGCTCCTGGCCGCCCGGGTGCGCCCCGCCTGGCGGGGCCGCCTGCCGGCGGTGACCCACGTGGACGACAGCGCCCGAGTCCAGACGGTGGACCCCGCCCAGGAGCCGCGCCTGGCCAGAGCCCTCTCGGCCTTCGAGGAGGAGACCGGGGTCGCTGTCTTGCTCAACACGAGCTTCAACCGAGCGGGCGAGCCCATCGTGGAGCGACCCGAGGATGCCATTGACATGCTCCTCCACACGGGGCTGGACGCCCTGGCAATGGAGGACTTCTGGATCGAGAAGGAGACATGACAGGAGCGCGACACAGCGCCGCCCTGGGCCTCTCCGTCCTGGTCCCCGTGTACAACGAGCTGAGCACCCTCGGGGAGATGCTCGACCGAGTCATGGCGGCCGACACCCTCGGCCTGACCCGGGAGGTGATCCTCGTCGACGACGGTTCCACCGATGGATCGAGAGAGCTCGCCCAGGAGATGGCGGCCGAGCGAGCGGGGATCCGGCTCCTCGCTCACCCCAAAAACAGAGGCAAGGGAGCCGCGCTCCGCACGGGCTTCGCCGAGGCGCGAGGGGAGCTGGTGCTCATCCAGGACGCGGATCTGGAGTACGATCCAGCGGACTACCCCACACTCCTGCGCCCCTTCCAGCACGGGGCGGACGTGGTCTATGGCAGCCGCTTTCATCCGCAGGGAAGCGCCGCTGGAATCCGCCCCTGGCAGCGCGGGGGCAACTGGGCGCTCACCAGGCTGTGCAACCTCCTCACCGGCCTTCGCCTCTCGGACATGGAGACTGGCTTCAAGGTCATCCGCCGCCACATCCTCTGGAGCCTGACCCTGCGGGAGGAGAGCTTCGGCATCGAGCCCGAGCTGACCGTGAAGCTGGCGGCCCTCAGGCCTCGACCCACCCTGGTGGAGGTGCCCATCCACTACACTTCGCGCGACTGGAGGGCAGGCAAGAAGCTCACCCCGAGAGACGGCCTGCGGGCCCTGTACTGCCTGGCCCGATACCGCCTGATCGCCTGATCGCCTGAGTCCAGGCGCGAGCAGGCGCCCCGGGCCGGGCCGTGGTCCGGACGACAGAGAGCGTCACCTCCGCTCGAAGTGCCTGGCCTTGGTCCACTGCTCCAGCTCCTCCTCGCTGGGGGTGGTCACCGCCAGCACAGTGGCAACGGACACGAACGCCGCGGCAGAGGTCAGCACGAACCAGCTCGGCAGAAAATGCCCCACCACCAGTCGCCCGTAAAGCTCGGCAGCGCTGGAGACGTTGCTGGGATGGATGAGCAGCTTTGTGACCCAGACCCCCGTGACGAAGTAGGTCAGCATCAGGTAGTTTCTGCGCAGGCGCAGGCGCGCCGCAAGGGTCCAGTGGATCGTGTAGTGGGGCTGGCGCAGGTCGGCGGACATGACGCGCCGCCAGTCGTCCGACATGGCGCATTCCCCGGGACACAGCGCCTCACCGAAGTAGCTCTGCTCCATGAGCTGGAGCCTCCACTTGGAGTGGTGCAGGTGCTGGTAGCGGCGGGCCTCGATGATCAGGCAGATCCCGATGATGGAGAGGCCCAGCAACAAGATGAAGTGAGGCGTCCCCGGTGCTCCCAGGGCAAAGGTGGTCATGCCCATCGTCAGCAGGATCGCCCAGTTGCTGGTGGTGTCCAGGCGGCTGCGCCACACGGTCATGCGGCTCATCTCCGCGCGGTAGAGGTGCACCACCGCCATGTGGAAGGACGCGTCGTCCATGGGCGATGGATTGTCGAGCGCATCCGGATGTGATCCGAGGCCTTCGCTCATGCTAACTCACGTGTCCCCGCCGCAACGCTGCGACGCTGCACCGATTGTTATGCCTGATGCGGAGCGGGTCAAGCCTCACCGAGGTCTGAGCCTGGAGATGCTCGGCCCGAGATCCAATCGGAGACCCCTGCTTTTCGTGGAATATTTCACCTGCTTCACACAATTGCCACAAAGCTGTAATCTGCCCCCTTTACAGGCAACGCAATCCGTGTAACGATTGTCACATAATCCGGCGTCTCTGCAGAGGCAACCACTGCCGCCCTGTGCGCTGGCCATGCTCGGAGGTCG
>JAJRWW010000424.1 GCA_024276595.1 Myxococcota bacterium | reverse complement strand
GTCACATGGAACAAGAGCGCGGTCAGGAAAGCTTGTCCGAGGAGCAGAGCCAGGGGGATCTTCGCAAGCGGATCCGCTCCCTGGAGCGGGAGAACCGGCGTCTCAGGGAGCTGGTGGACGCGGCGGTGGCGCGGCACAAGGATGACTCCTTTATCACTCCCCCAAACGTGGACGGCTGGTACAAGCTGCTTTCGCAGAGCATCAACGACGTCATGTGGCTGCGAGACACGCGACTCAGGCTCACCTATATCAGCCCCTCGGTAAAGCGGCTCACCGGCTTCACCCAGAAGGAGGCCCTCCAGATCCCCATCGAGGAGAAGCTCACCCCCAGCTCCCTGAAGCACACCATGCAGCGACTGGAGCGTGCCCTGGCTCGCCCGGAGGGGGAGCCAGAGCCCCCTGTCGAGACCGAGGTAATATGCAAGGACGGCTCCACCCGCTGGATCGAAAGCCAGCTCACAGTACTTCGAAGCACCAAGGGAAAGCCGGTGGGCCTGCTGGGCGTCTCCAGGGACATAACCGAGCGCCGCCAGATAAGTCATGAGCTGCGCAGGCGAAACCAGGTGCTGGAGTCCATCTTCAGCAACCTGCGGCAGATCTTCTTCTCCCTGGACGTGACCAACATGAAGCTGCTGGAGATCTCCCCCGCCTGCGAGAGCATGTATGGGCTCTCGAGAGAGGAGTTCCTGGCCGACCCCATGTGCTGGCTGCGCCCGGTGCTAGAGGAAGACCTGGGCGCCCTTCGCGAGGGGTTCGAGGCGCTGCGCTCGGGCGCCAAGCTGGAGAGCGTCAGCGAGTTCCGCATCAAGAGGCCGGACGGCGCGGTGCTGTGGATGCGCTCGCGCATCCGCCGCCAGGAGGTCGACGGGATCGTGCGCCTGGACGGCTTTGTCACCGACATCACCGAGAACAAGCGCCTCGAGAGTCAGCTCCAGCAGGCGCAGAAGATGGAGGCCATCGGCACCCTGGCGGGTGGCATCGCCCACGACATGAACAACGTGCTGGGAGTGGTCATGGGGCTCGCCTCGGTGCTCGCAGCTCAGCTCCCGGAGACCGACCCCATGCGCAAGCACGTGGACGGCATCCTGGCGGTGTCCAGACAGGGCCGCGACCTGACCCGGAACCTGCTCGGCTTCGCGCGCAAGGGGAGGTTCCGCAGGGAGGCGGTGGTCTTGAACCACGTGGTCGAGGAGGTCATCAGCCTCCTGGGGCGCACGATCCCCAAGTCCATCCTTATCCGCACTCGCCTCGACGGAGCCCTGGACGCGGTAGAGGGAGATCCCGGCCAGCTCAACCACGCCCTCATGAACCTCTGCCTCAACGCCTGCGACGCCATGGAGGAGGGGGGAGATCTCACCATCTCCACCAGGAACCTCAAGCTCACGGACCAGCAGTCGAGCCTCCCACCCGGCCGCTACGCTCGTCTCCAGGTGTCCGATACCGGCGCGGGCATGACCCCCCAGGAGGTGTCCCGCGCCTTCGAGCCCTTCTTTACGACCAAGGCCAAGGGCCGCGGGACTGGCCTGGGGCTCTCCATGGTCTACGGCACTGTGGCCAACCACGGGGGAGAGGTGACGCTGAGCTCGGAGCCCGACAAGGGGACCACCGTCACCGTCTTGCTCCCCACCATTGCGCAGGTGGCCTAGACCACGGTCACGCCCGGGCACAGCCAGCCCGATGTGGCCGAGCGTCGGGGGACGGTCCTGCTGGTGGACGACGATGACATGTTTCGGTTTGCCGCCGAGCAGATGCTCAGGGAGCTGGGCTTCGACGTGACCGCTGTTGGCAGTGGGGCCTCGGCCATCGAGGCCTACCGCGAGCTGTCCGGGAGAGTGCGCATGGTGCTGCTGGATCTCCAGATGCCGCACATGGACGGAGAGAGGACCTTCTTCCGCCTCCAGGAGCTGGACCCCCAGGTCCCGGTGCTGCTCTGCTCCGGGTTCAGCGCAGAGCCACAGGCCGAGAAGCTCCAGGACGCCGGTGCCCTGGGCTTTCTGCACAAGCCATTCGAAATGGCATCCCTCGGTGTCCACGTGGACCGCGCCCTCAGACGCCACCGCCGCAGGCAACGAAGCACCCCCTGATCCCGGCACGCCGAGGCCCCGCTCACCACAGCCCCAAAGGAGACTCCCATGCAAGACGCCCCCTTGGAAAAGATCCCGGTCGCCCTCCCCGACACCTACCGCCTGCTCAACCCGGGCCTGGTGGTGCTGGTCACTGTGGGAGACCGCGAGACGGACAACCTGCTGGCGGTGACCTGGAACATGCCCATCCGAAAGGACCCGGGGATGGTGGCTCTCCTCCTGGGCAAGCGACATCACTCCTATCCCTTTGTGGAGCGCACCGGCGAGCTGGGGATCTCCATCCCGGACGCATCCCTTGCCGACGCCGTCCTCGGCTGCGGGAGCGTGTCTGGAAGGAAGGTGCCGGACAAGTTCGCCCGCTTCGGGCTCACCCGCCAGCCCGCCACTCGCATCAAGGCGCCCCTGGTGAGCGAGTGCATCGCCAACCTGGAGTGCAGGGTGTGCCAGGTCGTGGACCTGGGCGCCTCCGCCCTGGTGCTGTCGCAGGTCCTGGCGGCGGTGGCCGACCCTCGTCACGTGAAGAAGGGCCACTACGTGTTCGACGACGGGCTGAGGCTGCTCCACCACCTCAGCGGCAAGCGATTTTGCGCCAGCTCGGAGGCGATCACGGCACAGGTGCCGCGCAGGTAACCTTCAGCCCTCCATGAGCCGGAGCTTCTCAGCCCTGGAGAGCCGCTTGATCCG
>JAJRWW010000035.1 GCA_024276595.1 Myxococcota bacterium | reverse complement strand
GGTGGTCTGGACAGACGACAGCCGAGGGGCGGACGATCCCTTCTTCCGCGCCATCCGGGGCCGGGTGTTCGACCTGGCCTTCTCCCCGCGCACCAACTCGGTGACCATGACAGCCGAGGACTTCCCCGTAAACACCTTGGTAGATGGCAGCCAGCAGCACCCGGCCGTGGCAGCGGATCCTGTCACCGGGGACGTGGTTGTGGTGTGGCAGGACGGCTCCGCCTCCGACGGGAGCTGGGCGGGGATCCGGGGGCGCGCCTTCAACGTCTCCATGTCTCCTCTGGCAAACGACCTGGCCGCGGATGGAGGGGACTTCAAGGTAAACACCACCACGAGCCAGGCGCAGCTAACCCCGACAGTGGCGGTTGTGGCCGGGCAGGCCTTTTGCGTATGGGAGGACCAGAGCGGGGCCGCGCCGGATTTGTCTGGCAGCGCCATCAGGTATCGGATCCTGCCGCCCCTCTGGTAGCGCGGCATCTATACAGATGTCGGGTGGAGCCTCTCCAATCCCCTGGCCGCCGCCCTAGAACCCGAACCGCGCGAAGACCGGGGCCAGCTCGCTCCGGAGGCGAGCCTCGTCGAGGCCGAGCTCCTCGAGCCCATAGTCGTGGCGTGACACGTGGGATCGCACCCGCAGCCGGGCCCGGTCCAGCGCGCGGTGGAGGTGGGCATCGGGCCCGGGCAGGCCGAGCTCGCGGTAGATGCGAAGCACTGACAGCCGGGGATCGGCCACCAGCTCTTCGTAGCGCAGGGTCACCGCGGTGCCCGGCGGTAGCCCGGGCAGGTCGCGCTCGGCGGCGCGGTAGATCCGCAGGCTGTCTGCGAGGATGGTCTCCACATGGGCTGGGGTCATACGCTCGAACCCGGAGAAGCGCTGCCGCCAGATGGCGCGGATCATGCTCAGGCGAGAGGGGATGGCCTCGAGGGGATTGCGCACGAGGTACACGAACCGCGCCTCGGGAAAGATCGAGCGCAGGGCCGCCACCTTGTGTGTGAAGGCGGGGTTCTTGGACACCACCCACACCGGCTCACCAGGCGGCCCCGGCTCTCGCTGGACCTTCTTGAGCAGGCACGCGCGGTACCAGCCCAGGGCCCGCGCCCGGCGCCTGGGGGACCAGCTTTCGAAGTGGCGGAGGTCGTCCAGCGCCGAGAGGGCCGTGGCCGAGGGTGCGTCGTTGGCGCACATGATCCCCTCGAAGATGGACCAGAGCACGAGCTCGTCCTCCTCCACCTCGTGGAAGCGGAGGCGGTGGATGTCGTCCATGGGTCCGAAGAGCCGGTCCTGCAGGCGCCTCAATCCACGATCCCCGGCGCCACCGAAGAGAAGCCGATCCAGGTCGCCCAGGCGGGCAAAGGCCCGCTGTAGGCTGGTGGCGGGCAGCAGCATCTCGTGCAGGACCAGGGCTCGGCCGTGGGTTCGATCCTGGGCGAGGAGCCGATGCAAGAAGGTGGTGCCGCTGCGCTGGTGTCCCAGGATGAACAGAGGTCCGGTCATGGTGGCCTCGGTCCAGCCGGGGGCGGTCACCTCGTCGAGCGCCCAACCCAGTTGACCTGCCGCGAGCAGGGCCAGGCGGAACGCGGCCTGAGCTAGCACGGCGCGGGGGGCGCCCTCTGCCTGGAGCAGGAGCCTGTACTTGCGGTAGAAGCGCTCCCAGCCAAAGGGGACCCGTGCGCCCGGGAGCCAGGGCTCCACGGCGTGATCGCCCGGCAGCGAAGAGAGGCCGGGGCGGGTGCCCCCCCGAGCCGCTGCGCTGCCACGCGTCGCAGTGCCGCCTTGTCCACCTTGTTCTGCCGCCCGGTGACCGGCAGCTCCTGCTTCACCAGCACGTGGTCCGGCGCGCCGTCCGTGCCCGTGACGCTGGCGGCCCGCCGCTTCACATCCTCGGGATCCAGGGGAGCCTGCCGATCCGGCGCCGGGGACACGCAGAGCACCAACTCCTCGTCCTGGGTCTTCGGATTCCAGGTGCCCACCAGGGCGACGTCGCCAAACATCAACCCGTGCTCGTCCCCAAGAGCCCGGAGAGTTGGCTCCAGCGTCCCGGGGTAGATGTTCACGCCACGCCGGATGATCATGTCCTTGGTCCGGCCCAGCAGCACCAGCGCCTCGCGATCCCCGCGCGTCACCAGGCGGCCGAGATCCCCGGTGTGCAGGCCATCCTCTGCGCCCAGCGGTGGCTGGCCGAGGTAGCCCGAGTAGAGCGATGGGCTGTGCACGACCACCTCGCCCACGTCGGCGCCCACGCGCGGCGCCGCATCCGCGTCCAGGGTGACCCGAACCCCGGGCAGGGGGAAGCCCACGAAGTCGCCGTCGTGGCCCTCCCGCTCCCAGGCGAGCTTGTCATCCACCCGGGAGACGCACACCGGCCCCGCCTCGGTGAGGCCGTAGATGCTCAGAATGCGCGTGTCGGGGTGTAGCCAGCCCCGGAGCTGGCGCAGGAGCTCTGGGGTGACCGGCGCGCTGCCCAGGAGCACGGTGCGCAAGCTGGCCGGCAGGGGCGCCCGCCCCGGGCCGGTCATGGCCATCATCTTCACCCAGACGTAGGGGGAGCCGAAGTAGGCGTCCACGGCGCCGGAGCGCACGAGCCGATGCACCAGCGCGGCGCGGCGCCGCCGGCCTCCCCGGGTGGTAAAGGCCGTGCGCCCCAGCCAGAGGGCGTAGAGCACCTGCTGCGGTGTGTCGGCCAGCAGCGACTCGATCCGCAAGTCCGCGATGACTGAGTGGATGTTGGTGAGGTAGCTCTGCAAGGCGCGGTTCGAGAGCCGCACCCCCTTGGGCTCGCTGGTGGTGCCCCCGGTGAAGACGAGCACGCCGTCGTCCTCACCGCTTCGGTCCACCGGCGTCAGGTCCGCCTGAGCCGGGAGCGCGGCGGCGAGCCCGTCCAGCCAGCGGGGGGCGAGCAGCACCCGCCCTGGCACGTCGTCGAGATCTGGCACCGGGGGGACGTCCAGCTCCAGGCGCCTCAAAAGACCCCGCGCTCCGGGAACGCGACCCAGCCGCTGCACCAGGGGGTGCACCACGAGCCAGCGTGCTTCTGCTGCACGGATCCGTGAGCGGTACACCGCATCGCCGAGCCCTGGCTCGCAGAGCACCGGCACCCCGCCCACGAGCAGCACGGCCACGGCCGACGCCGCGAAATCCACGCCAGCGGGCACCTGGAGCACCACCCGGTCGCCAGGACGCAGCCCGCGGCGCTGCAGCTCGCGGCCGAGGGCCACGATGCGTTGGCGGAGCTCGCCGTAGGTGGCGCTGCGCCCGCTCGGCTCGCGCACTCCCGGGCGCGCCGGCTCCGCCGCGAGCAGATCCAGGATGGGCGCGGCGACGTTCATGGCGCTGGCAGGTGGGCAGGAGGGCGCCCTTGGGGTTTCGCGTCAGCTCTCATGGCCACCCGGCACCAGCTCCCGCGCAGCGTCGGGACAGTGGGAGGGCACCACCACGACGCCGGGCAGCCTCCGGGCCTGGCGGAGCGTCTCGTAGGTCTGCACCTGCG